>NZ_JBSGZD010000374.1:0-6882 GCF_053610825.1 Streptomyces sp. NPDC054863
GCCGAGGGGGCGGCCGAGGCCGCGGAGACGGGAGCCGAGACGGTGGTTGCGAAGAAGAGTCCGGGCGGCGCCACGACGGCCAGGGCCACGACGGCCAGGAAGAAGACGGTGCCGACGGCCCGTGCCGACACGGCGGTGGTGCCGGGCGAGCTTGCCGTACGGCCGGGGGAGGACCCGTGGACGCCGGAGGAGATCGCCGAGGCACGTGCCGAGCTCGACAGCGAGATCCTGCGGCTGCGGGCCGAGATCGTGTCGTCCGAGGAGGCGCTGACCGGGCTGATGCGCGACTCGGGCGACGGTGCGGGCGACGACGACGCGGACACCGGGACCAAGAACATCACCCGCGAGCACGAGATGTCCCTGGCCGCCAACGCCCGCGAAATGCTGGAGCAGACCGAGCGCGCCCGCGACCGGCTGGACGCCTGGACGTACGGCATCTGTGAGAACTGCGGCAAGCCGATCGGGAAGGCCCGGGTGCAGGCCTTCCCGCGCGCCACGCTCTGCGTGGAGTGCAAGCAGAAGCAGGAGCGGCGCTACTAGGGCCGGTTCGGGCGGGGCCTGGCCGGTGGGCCGCGGTACGGGCGGACGGAGGTGCTCTCGTCCTCCCGGTGCGGACGGGCGTGCCGGGGCGCGCCCGCGACCCGGACCCGGTGGTGGGCCCCGGGCCGGAGCAGGGCCGCCGCGCGGTGCCGTACTCGCGGCCGTGCCGGGCAGGCGTGCCGCACCCGGGAGGCGGTGGCGCGGTCCGTCCGGCAGCACCGGGCGGGGTGCTGCCGCAGGCCGGGCGGGTGCGGGGCGCGGCTGCGCACAGGGGCCGCCCGGGTGCTCCGGGCCGGGGCCGCCGCACCGCTCCGGGTGCGCGGCGGGCGTCGCGGGCCCTCCGGGTCCGTACGTGTGTGCCGTACTCTCGTGCTCATTCAGGTACGAGGGCGAGGGACTGACGTGGCAGAGGCGGAGCGCATCATCGGTACGCCAGATGTGGAGGGAGCCGGGCCGGAGCAGTCCTCGGGTGACGAGGGTGCTGCGGAGACGGCTGCCGGGAAGACGGCGGACGCCGGGCGGACGGCTGCAGAGCCGACGGCCGGTGGCGCGGCGCGTCCCGGCGCCGGTGCCGGGACGCGTGCCGACGACGAGCCGCAGACCGGTGCCGAGCCGCAGGCCGGTGCCACTGCCGAGGGCGAGCCGGCGGCCGACGGTGCGGCGAAGCCCGCCGGGCGGGGCAGGCGCAGGCTCGCGGTCCTCTTCGTGATCGCGCTCATCGCCTACGCGCTCGACCTCGGCACCAAGCTGCTCGTGGTGGCCAAGCTGGAGCCGAGCGGCGAGACGATCCCGCTGATCGGCGACCTGCTGCAGCTCCGGGCGATCCGCAACGCGGGGGCCGCGTTCGGCATCGGTGAGGCGTACACGATCGTCTTCACGATCATCGCGTCCTCGGTGATCGTCGTGATCGCCAGGCTGGCGCGCAAGCTCTACAGCCTGCCGTGGGCCATCGCGCTGGGGCTGCTGCTCGGCGGGGCGCTGGGCAATCTCACCGACCGGATCTTCCGTACGCCCGGCTTCCTGGAGGGGGCGGTCGTCGACTTCATCGCGCCCGCGCACTTCGCGGTCTTCAACCTCGCGGACTCGGCGGTCGTCTGCGGCGGAATCCTGATTGTGATCCTGTCGTTCCGGGGCCTGGACCCGGACGGGACCGTGCACAAGAGCTGAGGCGCAGGGGCCGGGGGCGACTTTCGGTAAGGCTTGTCGGTGCGGTCCTGCATACTCGACGGGTGAGTACGATTCCCGAGATCCGCACCCTGCCCGTTCCCGATGGCCTTGAGGGCGAGCGCGTCGACGCCGCCATTTCCCGGATGTTCGGGTTCTCCCGGACCAAGGCGGCCGAGCTCGCCGCTGCCGGAAAGGTCCAGGTCGACGGCGCGGTGGTCGGGAAGTCCGAGCGCGTGCACGGCGGGGCCTGGCTGGAAGTCGAGATGCCCGCCCCCGTCGCCCCCGTCCAGATCGTCGCCGAGCACGTCGAAGGCATGGAGATCATCCATGACGACGACGACGTGCTGGTGATCGTGAAGCCGGTGGGCGTCGCCGCGCACCCCAGCCCCGGCTGGACCGGCACCACCGTCATCGGCGGCCTCGCCGCCGCCGGATACCGCATTTCCACCTCCGGCGCCGCCGAGCGCCAGGGCATCGTGCACCGGCTCGACGTCGGCACGTCGGGCCTGATGGTCGTGGCCAAGTCGGAGCGCGCGTACACCTCGCTCAAGACGCAGTTCCGCGAGCGCACGGTCGACAAGCGCTACCACGCCCTCGTGCAGGGCCACCCGGACCCGATGAGCGGCACCATCGACGCCCCCGTCGGCCGTCATCCCCAGCACGACTACAAGTGGGCCGTGGTCGCCGAGGGCAAGCCGTCCGTCACGCACTACGACCTCATCGAGGCGTTCCGTGCCGCGTCCCTGCTCGACATCAAGCTGGAGACGGGGCGTACGCACCAGATCCGCGTGCACATGTCCGCCCACCGCCACCCCTGCGTCGGCGACACGACCTACGGCGCGGACCCGACCATCGCCAAGCGGCTCGGTCTGACCCGGCAGTGGCTGCACGCGATGCGGCTCGGGTTCACGCACCCGGGCAGCGGCGACTGGGTCGAGTTCGAGAGCCCCTACCCGGACGACCTCCAGCACGCGCTGGACGTGATCCGCGCGGAGAGCGAGTGACCCTGTCCGCGTACGCGGTGCGGGTGGCGGCGGGGGCCGAGGACATCGACGCGTGCTTCGCGGTGCGCAAGGAGGTCTTCGTCGTCGAGCAGGAAGTGCCCGCCGAGCTGGAGTACGACGCGTACGACGAGAGCGCGGTGCACGTCCTGGCGATCGCCGACGACGGCACGCCGCTCGGCACCGGGCGGCTGCTGTACGGCGCCGACGCGGCCGGGAGGACGGGCGGCGGCCCGGAGGTCGGCTCGCTCGGCCGGCTCGCCGTGAGCGGGGCGGCGCGCGGGCTCGGCATCGGGGCGGCGCTGGTGCGCGGCATCGAGGAAGCGGCGCGCACGCGCGGCCTGACCTCGATCGACCTGCACGCACAGACGCACGCCCTGAGTTTTTACGAGCGGCTGGGGTACGCGGCGTACGGGCCGGTTTTCCTGGACGCGGACATCGAGCACAGGGCCATGCGCCGGGAGATCTGACCGGGCGGCCGGACCTGGTGTCCGGGCGGCCGGACACGGTGTCCGTATGACCGGACCGGGTCCTTACGACCGCCTGCGGACCCTTCTGTGACGTTTTGCCGCCCTTCGTGGCACGCTTGAGGCCTTGATCATCGTTTGAATCACCGCTTCGAGTCGCCCGGAGGGCACCCCCGTGGATCAATTGGCGCTGCTGTTCGTGCTGTTGCTCGGGGCGGTGGTCTCCGTGCCGCTGGGGGAGCGGCTGGGACTGCCCGCGCCGGTGCTGATGACGCTGGCCGGGGTGGTGCTCGCGCTCATCCCCTTCGTACCGAATCCGGACATCCCACCGGAATTCATTCTCCCGCTGGTGCTGCCGCCGCTGTTGTACGCGGCCGTGCAGCGGACTTCCTGGCGGCAGTTCACCGCCAACTTCCGGCCGATCCTGCTGCTGGCCGTGGCGCTCGTCTTCGTGACCACGGCGGCCGTCGCGGCCGTCGCCAACGCCGTCGTGCCCGGGCTGCCGATCGCCGCCGCCGTCGCGCTCGGGGCACTCGTCGCACCGCCGGACCCGGTCGCCGCGACCGCCGTCGCGGGCTCGCTGGGGCTGCCCCGGCGGCTGGTGTCGATCCTGGAGGGCGAAGGGCTCTTCAACGACGTCACCGCGATCGTGCTCTACCACGTGGCCATCGGCGCGGCCGTCAGCGGCACCTTCTCCTGGCCCGCGGCCATGGGCGAGCTGGTGCTGTCCGCCGTCGTCGCCGTCCTGGTCGGCGGCGGGCTCGGCTGGATCAGCAACAAGCTGATGGGCTACCTCGGCGACGCGACGCTCCAGATCGGGCTGACGCTGCTGGTGCCGTTCGTCAGTTACGTACTCGCGGAGGAGTTCATGGGGTCGGGCGTGCTGGCCGTCCTCACCTCGGCGCTCTACCTCGCCTCGCACGCCGTCGACGCCGACGACGTGCAGGGGCGGCTCGCCGGGCAGACCTTCTGGCAGATCGTGGACACCCTGGTCACCGGGGTCGCCTTCGGCCTGATCGGCCTGGAACTGCACTCCGTCTTCGGGCTCGCGGACGGGCGGTTCGGCGAGATGCTCGGCTGGGGCGCGCTGGTGGCGGTCGTGGTCGTCGGGGTACGGCTGCTGTGGCTGCTGCCCGCGACCTGGCTCGCGAAGCGGCTGCACAAGCGGCGCGACGTGGACGAGGACATCCCGATGACCTGGCGGGAGACCGTCGTCATGTGGTGGGCCGGAATGCGCGGGGTGGCGTCGGTGGCGCTGGTGCTCGCGATCCCGCTCAAGACGGAGTCGGGAGAGCCCTTCCCGGCGCGCGACGAGATTCTCTTCATCGCGTTCTGCGTGATCATGACCACGCTGGTGTTCCAGGGGCTCACCCTGCCCTGGCTGGTGCGCAAGCTGGGCGTACGGGCGGACACGGACGCCGAGCGCGACCTGGAGCACACCCTCGCGGTACGGGCCGCGAAGGCGGCGAAGCGGCGGCTGAAGGAGATCGAGGAGGTCGAGGAGCTGCCCGACGACCTCTCCGAGCGGCTGCTGCGGGGCGCCTTCGACATCGGGGCGCGGATCAGCCCCGACATCGTCGACGAGGAACGCCGCGAGGCGTACGCGACGCGGGCGGGCCGGGTGAAGGCGGTGGCCCGCATCCAGCGGGAGATGATGTCGGCCGCCCGGCACGAGGTGCTGGCGGCGCGCAACGAGCCGGGCGTCGACCCGGAGGTCGTGGACCGGGTGCTGCACATGCTGGACGTCCGCAGCCTGAGGTGAGGAGCCGTGCCGGGCGGCGGGCCCTGACCCAACGGGCCCGTGTCCTCGCACGCCCGGACGGGCTGAAGGTCAGCCGCGGCCGGTTCGGGGATCGGCGCCGGGGGCGGGGGCGTCGTCCGAGGTGCGGACCTCGGCGTTGTTGGTGTGGATCTCGGCGGCGAGCGGCGGGCGGCCGCCGACGGGCCCCCGGTCGGTCCACGGGCCGTCCGGGGGGAGGGTCGCGTTCGAGGTGGCGACCTTGGGGAGGGCGTACGGGTGCTTCTCGAAGAGCCAGGCGATCATCTGCTCGCGGACCGCGCACCGTACCGTCCAGATGTCGTCCGCGTCCTTCGCGGTGACCACGATCCGCACCTCGATCGTGTTCGGGGTGGTGCCGGTGAGGGCCAGGCTCCAGTCGCGGCCGTCCCAGGAGGGGGTCTGGGCGAGGACCTCCCGGAGGTGCTCGCGCATCAGGGGCAGCGGGGCGCTGTGGTCGAGCTGGAGGAAGACCGTGCCGGTCATCTGCGCGCCGCCGCGCGACCAGTTCTCGAAGGGCTTGCTGGTGAAGTAGGAGACGGGCATGGTGATGCGGCGCTCGTCCCAGGTGCGTACGGCGAGGAAGGTGAGGGTGACCTCCTCGACCACGCCCCACTCGCCGTCCACGACCACCGTGTCGCCTATCCGCACCATGTCGCCGAACGCGATCTGGAAGCCCGCGAAGAGGTTCCCGAGGGTGGACTGGGCGGCGACACCGGCGACGATGCCGATGATTCCCGCCGACGCCAGCATCGACTTCCCGATGGCCTGCATGTTGGGGAAGGTCATCAGCATGGCGGCTGCGGCGATGACGACGACGACCGCCGTGACGATCCTCATGATGAGCGTGACCTGGGTGCGTACCCGGCGCACCCGGGCGGCGTCCCGCGACTGCTGGGAGGCGTATCGCGCGTACGACGACTGGACGACCGTGGAGGCGACCCGCACGATCAGCCACGCCGTCGCGGCGATCAGGACGAGGGACAGGACCCGTCCGATGCCCTCCGTGTGCTCCTCGACGAGGGTGAGGCTGGTCTGGTCGTACGCCCCGCGCAGGAGCGCGGTGAGCAGGACGACCATCAGGGGCGGCCGGCAGCGGCGCAGCAGTCCCCACAGCGGGGTCTCGTGGTGGCGGGCGTCGGCCCGGCGCAGGACGAGGTCGACGACCCAGCCGAGGAACAGCGTGAGCACGACCGAGCCGCCCAGCACGATCAACGGACGCAGTACGTTCTCCATGACTTCGTGACTCCGGCGCTGGCTGGCAGGATTGCGGAATGGACATCATTCTTTTCCACTCCGTCTACGGTCTGCGCCCGGCCGTGCACGCTGCCGCCGAGCGGCTGCGCGCTTCCGGGCACCAGGTGCACGTGCCCGACCTGTACGAGGGTCAAACGGCCGGCACCGTCGAGGAGGGCCAGGCGATCCTGGACCGGATCGGCCGTGAGGAGCTGCTGCGGCGGGCCGTGGTGGCCGCGGCCCCGCACTCCGAAAAGGGCCTGGTGTACGCGGGATTCTCCTGGGGCGGGGCCGTCGCCCAGAACCTCGCGCTCGGCGACGAGAAGGCCCGCGGCCTGCTGCTCCTGCACGGCACCTCGGACCTCGCGGAGGGCGTCTCGGCCGACGAGCTGCCCGTGCAGCTGCACATCGCCGACCCGGACCCCTTCGAGTCCGACGACTGGCTGAACGCCTGGTACCTCCAGATGCAGCGGGCCGGGGCCGATGTGGAGATCTACCGGTACCCCGGGGCCGGGCACCTCTACACCGACGCGGAGCTGCCGGACTTCGACCAGGGTGCTGCGGAGCAGACGTGGAAGGTCGCGTTGGGGTTTCTGGCGACGCTGTAGGGGCCTCTTCGTGGCCGGAGCGGGGCCGGAGCGGGACAGGGGCGGGACAGGGGCGGGACAGGGGCGGCCCGCCTGCGGCGCTGCCC
>NZ_JBSGZD010000375.1:0-6840 GCF_053610825.1 Streptomyces sp. NPDC054863
CCCCCGGCCCGCCCCGCACACCTCTCACACGGTGTTACGTCGTCCGCCGCCGCCGCGACCCCGGCCGCCGCTCGCTCGGCCGCGCCACGTGCTCGCCCGCCTCCAGCGCCGCCGCGCGCCGCGCCGCACCGAACTCCGCCAGCGCCTCGGCCAGCTTGTGCACCGAGGGCTCCGGCGACAGCACGTCGACGCGCAGCCCGTGCTCCTCCGCGGTCTTGGCCGTCGCAGGGCCGATACACGCGATGACGGTCACGTTGTGCGGCTTGCCCGCGATGCCGACCAGGTTGCGCACCGTGCTCGACGACGTGAAGAGCACGGCATCGAAGCCACCGCCCTTGATCGCCTCCCGCGTGTCAGCCGGCGGCGGCGAAGCGCGCACCGTCCGGTAGGCGGTGACGTCGTCGACCTCCCACCCGAGCTCGATCAGGCCCGCGACCAGCGTCTCCGTCGCGATGTCCGCACGCGGCAGGAAGACGCGGTCGATCGGGTCGAAGACCGGGTCGTACGGCGGCCAGTCCTCCAGCAGACCCGCGGCGGACTGCTCACCGCTCGGCACGAGGTCCGGCTTCACGCCGAACTCGACCAGCGAGGCAGCCGTCTGCTCGCCCACCGCGGCGACCTTGATGCCCGCGAAGGCGCGTGCGTCGAGCCCGTACTCCTCGAACTTCTCCCGCACCGCCTTGACGGCGTTCACCGAGGTGAAGGCGATCCACTCGTAGCGCCCGGTGACGAGCCCCTTCACGGCCCGCTCCATCTGCTGCGGGGTCCGCGGCGGCTCGACCGCGATGGTCGGCACCTCGTGCGGCACCGCGCCGTACGAACGCAGCTGGTCGGAGAGCGAGGCCGCCTGCTCCTTCGTACGCGGAACGAGCACCCGCCACCCGAAGAGCGGCTTCGACTCGAACCACGACAGCTGGTCGCGCTGGGCAGCGGCGCTGCGCTCGCCGACCACGGCTATGACGGGCTGGTGGCCGTCCGGAGAGGGCAGCACCTTCGCCTGCTTGAGCACCTGGGCGACGGTCCCCAGCGTGGTGTTCCACGTGCGCTGGCGCGTCGTCGTGCCCGCGACGGTGACCGTCATCGGGGTGTCGGGCTTGCGGCCCGCCGAGACGAGCTCGCCTGCCGCGGCGGCCACCGAGTCGAGCGTCGTGGAGACGACGGCCGTGGCATCGCTCGCCCCGACCTCGCTCCAGCAGCGTTCGTCGGCCGTACGGGCGTCCACGAAGCGCACATCGGCCCCGGCCGCGTCCCGCAGCGGGACACCCGCGTAGGCGGGCACGCCGACCGCGGTGGCGACGCCCGGGACGACCTCGAAGGCGACGCCTTCGGCCGCGCACGCGAGCATCTCCTCCGCGGCGTTGCCGTCGAGGCCGGGGTCGCCGGCGACCGCACGGACGACCCGCTTGCCGCTGCGCGCAGCCTCCATGACAAGATTGACCACGACCTTGGACGACATGGGCGTCCGGATCGCAGACGTGCCCGAAGTTACTGACGAGTCGTCAACTACGGCCAGTTGGGGCGTACTTACGCCCGCCTTGGCATGAGCACGTACGACGTCGAGCACAGCCGGCTCGGCGATCAGTACGTCGGCGCTCGCGAGGGCCTCGACGGCGCGCAGAGTCAGCAGGCCCGGATCACCGGGGCCGGCGCCGAGGAAGGTGACGTGCCCGGGTGCAGAGAACACCGAGGACGCCGAGGATGCAGGTGTGGTGGTGGGGCTCAAAGTGCTCGCTCCCCCATAAGACCGGCCGCACCCTTGGCGAGCATCTCGGACGCGAGTTCGCGCCCCAGAGCCTGCGCGCCATGGTGCGACGTGGGTACGGGACCGGTAGTGGACAGCTGCACCAGCTCGGCGCCGTCGGTCGAACCGACAACACCCCGCAGGCGCATTTCATTGACAATCTGCCCGTCAACCAAGAAGTCGGCCAGAGCACCCACAGGTGCACTGCAACCGGCCTCCAGGGCGGCGAGCAGGGCTCGCTCGGCCGTCACGGCGCACCGCGTCCGCGGGTCGTCGAGCTCGGCGAGCTTGGCAGCGAGGCCGGCGTTGGACGCCGCACACTCGATGGCCAGTGCCCCCTGGCCGGGGGCGGGCAGCATGAGGTCGGCGGCCAGGAATTCGGTCACCTCGTCGACGCGGCCGATCCGGCGCAGCCCGGCCGCGGCAAGAACCACCGCGTCCAGCTCGCCGTTTCGTACGTATCCGACCCGGGTGTCGATGTTCCCCCGGATCGGCACAGTCTCGATCTTCATCCCGTGGCTGCGGGCGTACGCGTTCAGCTGCGCCATCCGGCGCGGCGAGCCGGTACCGACCCGCGCCCCCTCGGGCAGCTGCGCGAAGGTCAGCCCGTCACGCGCCACGAGCACGTCGCGCGGATCCTCCCGCACGGGCACCGCGGCCAGCGCCAGGTCGTCGGGCTGCGCGGTGGGCAGGTCCTTCAGCGAGTGCACGGCGAAGTCGACCTCGCCCCGCAGCAGGGCGTCGCGCAGCGCGGTGACGAACACACCGGTGCCGCCGATCTGCGCCAGCTGCTCCTTCGACACGTCGCCGTACGTGGTGATCTCCACCAACTCCACGTCGCGCCCGGTCAGTTGACGCACTGCCTCGGCGACGTGTCCGGACTGGGCCATGGCGAGCTTGCTGCGCCGAGTCCCCAGCTTCAAGGCCGATCCGGCCTTAGCGGCATCAGTCATGCCCGCCCTCTCTTCGCACTCTCGGCACCGTCGGTGTCGGTTCGGTCGGCCTGCGGGCCCTTCTCGGGGCCGCCCTTGAGGCTGTCGGCCCTGCTCACCGCCGCGACCGTCTGCGGGTCGAGGTCGAAGAGCTCGCGCAGCGCGTCCGCGTACCCGGCGCCGCCGGGCTCGCTGGCGAGCTGCTTGACCCGTACGGTCGGCGCGTGCAGGAGCTTGTCGACCACGCGCCGTACGGTCTGCGTGATCTCCGCCCGCTGCTTCGCGTCGAGGCCGGGAAGGCGGCCCTCCAGCCGGGCCACTTCATTGGTCACGACGTCGGCGGCCATGCTGCGCAGGGCGACCACGGTCGGGGTGATCTGCGCGGCCCGCTGGGCGGCGCCGAAGGCGGCCACCTCGTCGGCGACGATCGAGCGCACCCGGTCCACGTCGGCAGCCATCGGCGCATCCGCCGCGGCGTCGGCCAGGGACTCGATGTCCACCAGGCGCACGCCGTCGAGCCGGTGGGCCGCGCCGTCGATGTCGCGCGGCATCGCCAGGTCGAGCAGCGCGAGCCGCACGGCCTTCCCGTCGGCTTCCAGCGGCCTGACCCGGGGCTGCGCCTGCGCGGCGAGCTCCCCGTTGTCGGCCCAGGCGCCGTGCAGTTCAAGGGAGTTGGGGTCGCTCTCGGCGCGTATCTGCGGTACGTGACCGGACTCGGCCGCACGCGTGGCGTCGTCCACCGGCATGCCCAGCGCGCCCGCGACGTCCTCGACGGTCAGCACGAGGCCGGTCGCACCGGTGCAGGAGACCGCGACGTCGACTCGTGTCAGTTCCCGGGCCACCTCGTCCATGGGTACGGCGCGCGCGGCGCCGCCCGACTGGACGAGGATCTCCGCGAGGCGCTCGGCGCGCTCGGCGGTCCTGTTCGCGACGACGACCTCGGCCACGCCGACCCGCACCAGCGTCGCGGCGGCCAGCGAGGACATCGAGCCCGCGCCGATCACCAACGCCCGCTTCCCGGCGGCCCATTCGGCGACCGGAGCACCGGCGGCGAGCTGTTCGAGCCCGAAGGTGACGAGCGACTGCCCGGCCCGGTCGATGCCGGTCTCGGAGTGCGCACGCTTGCCGACCCGCAGCGCCTGCTGGAACAGGTCGTTGATCAGGCGGCCCGCGGTGTGCAGTTCCTGCCCGAGCGCGAGCGCGTCCTTGATCTGGCCAAGGATCTGCCCCTCGCCGACGACCATCGAGTCGAGTCCGCAGGCCACCGAGAACAGGTGGTGAACGGCCCGGTCCTCGTAGTGCACGTACAGATAGGGGGTCAGCTCTTCGAGACCCACCCCGCTGTGCTGGGCGAGCAGCGTCGACAGCTCGGCGACGCCCGCGTGGAACTTCTCCACGTCGGCGTACAGCTCGATGCGGTTGCAGGTGGCGAGCACCGTCGCCTCGGCGGCCGGCTCGGACGCGAGGGTGTCCTGCAGCAGCTTCGCCTTGGCCTCCACGGAGAGCGAGGCGCGCTCCAGGACGCTGACGGGCGCGCTGCGGTGGCTCAGCCCGACGACCAGAAGACTCATGCCGGCATCACGGCGGGCACGTCGCCGTCGGGTCCCTTCCGGTTCGGGCCCTCGTTCGGGCCCTCGTCACCGCCGCGTGCGGCGGGCGGCAGCAGGGCGGCAGCGGCGGCTTCGGCGTCGCCGGCCTTGCGCTGCTCGTGGAAGGCGAGGATCTGCAGCTCGATCGACAGGTCGACCTTCCGCACGTCCACCCCCTCCGGCACCTGGAGGACCGTCGGCGCGAAGTTGAGGATCGAGGTGACGCCCGCGGCGATCAGCCGCTCACTGACCTGCTGAGCAGCGCCCGCCGGAGTCGCGATGACCCCGATGGACACACCGTTCTCGGCGATGATCTTCTCCAGCTCGTCCGTGTGCTGGACGGGCATCCCGGCGACCGGCTTGCCGGCCATCGCGGGATCGGCGTCGATCAGCGCGGCGACCCGGAAACCACGGGAGGCGAAGCCGCCGTAATTGGCGAGCGCGGCGCCGAGGTTGCCGATGCCGACGATGACCACGGGCCAGTCCTGGGTCAGGCCCAGCTCGCGCGAGATCTGGTAGACGAGGTACTCGACGTCGTAGCCGACGCCGCGCGTCCCGTAGGAGCCCAGGTACGAGAAGTCCTTCCGCAGCTTCGCGGAGTTGACCCCCGCGGCTGCGGCGAGTTCCTCCGACGACACGGTCGGGACCGAGCGCTCGGAGAGCGCGGTCAGGGCGCGCAAGTACAGCGGAAGGCGGGCGACGGTGGCCTCGGGAATGCCTCGGCTTCGGGTCGCCGGTCGGTGAGTTCGGCCAGTTGCCACGGTGCTCCTGCGGGATGAGCGGGGCTGTAGGCGGCCGTATGTCCCAAGACCGCCCCGTCGGATGCAGGCTATGTCTTTGTGAACGCGTGCACAAAGATGGTGTCCGATTTGTCCAAGCAAAGTGACCGGGGTCACGCGTTCACGCCGCGTCACCCTGGAACCGGAACACGCACGGTGACGTCGCGATTCCATCGGGGGCAAACCGGTACACACTCCTCACAAGCCAGCCCCCAACTCAACCCAAACCGCCCCCGATGGTACGCGGCATCCCTGCGGCTCAAGCCCCCGAAGCCGGCGCAGCCGCGCCTTCAGGGGCGCGGGGCTGCATCACTGTGCGGCTCCGCCGCGTGGGCGCGACCAGCCACGACGTGCCCGCACATTCCAGCCCCCTACCCCCCAAGCTCCCGCCGAAGGCGCCCGGCGTCCACCTTCCAGAACGTGTGCTGCTCCCCGTCCACCAGCACCACCGGAATCTGCTCCCAGTACTCCCGGTGCAACTCCGCGTCCACGGAGATGTCCTTCTCCTCCCACCGCACCCCCAGCTCCCCGCACACCGCCCCGACGACCGCCCGCGCGTCGTCGCACAGATGACAGCCGGGCTTGCCGATCAGCGTGACAAGACGCTCACCGGACTCCTTCTTCCTACGTCGCAGCAAAGGGCTCATCCCCCCATTCTGGCCGCCGTCGCGCACGCCTCCCGCGCCGCCGTAACAGTCCGGACGCGGAGAGTTCACACCCTCGCATCCCACCGGCTCGGGAAGTCCCGAACAGAATGGCTATGCTCACGTCATGGCCGCACTGGGATGGCTCACCCCCCGTAGGCGCTCCGCGACCGCACGGAGCGTGCTGGCGGGCGAGGCTGCAGCCGAAGCAGCACGCAAGTCGTCACAGGAACTCGAAGAGCTGGAGGCGGCCCGCGCCGCCAAGCCCGATTCCCCCGGCACCACGGAACCGGCCGAACCCGAATTCCCGGTCCCCGGCGACACCAAGGCCGCCGCCTTCTTCGACCTCGACAACACCGTCATGCAGGGCGCCGCGATCTTCCACTTCGGCCGCGGCCTGTACAAGCGGAAGTTCTTCGAGCGCCAGGAACTCGCCCGCTTCGCCTGGCAGCAGGCCTGGTTCCGGCTGGCCGGCGTCGAGGACCCCGAACACATGCAGGACGCCCGCGAGAGCGCCCTGTCCATCGTGAAGGGCCACAAGGTCTCCGAGCTGATGACCATCGGCGAGGAGATCTACGACGAGTACATGGCCGAGCGCATCTGGCCCGGCACCCGCGCCCTCGCCCAGGCCCACCTCGACGCGGGGCAGAAGGTCTGGCTGGTGACGGCCGCCCCCGTCGAGACGGCCACGATCATCGCCCGCCGCCTCGGCCTCACCGGCGCGCTCGGCACGGTCGCCGAGTCCCACGAAGGCATCTACACCGGCCGCCTCGTCGGCGAACCCCTGCACGGCCCCGCGAAGGCCGAGGCCGTCCGCGCGCTGGCCGCCGCCGAGGGCCTCGACCTCACCCGCTGCGCCGCGTACAGCGACAGCCACAACGACATCCCCATGCTGTCCCTCGTCGGCCACCCGTACGCGATCAACCCGGACGCCAAGCTCCGCAAGTACGCCCGCGACCGCGAGTGGCGGCTGCGCGACTACCGCACCGGCCGCAAGGCGGCCAAGGTCGGCATCCCGGCCGCGGCCGGCGTCGGCGCCCTCGCGGGCGGCACCGCCGCCGCCCTCGCGCTGCACCGCCGCCGCCGCTGACGGCTTCCGCTTCCGTTTCCGCCCCTTTCGGTACGAAGAAGGGCCGGGCACGCCCCACTTGAGGG
>NZ_JBSGZD010000376.1:0-6806 GCF_053610825.1 Streptomyces sp. NPDC054863
GTGCGGGGGCGAGGGGAGCCGTACGGCACAAGGGCCCGGGCCCTCCGTCGGCGTGGGGTCAGAGCGAGACGCCGTTGCCGCGCAGGTAGCCCAGCGGGTCGATGTCCGAGCCGTAGCCGGGTCCTGTGCGGATCTCGAAGTGCAGGTGCGGGCCGGTGGAGTTGCCGGTGGAGCCGGAGTAACCGATCTGCTGGCCGCCGGAAACGCTCTGGCCGGAGCGGACGTTGAGCGCGGACAGGTGGGCGTACTGCGAGTAGCGGCCGTCGTGGTGCTTGATGACGATCTCGTTGCCGTACGCACCGCCCCAGCCCGCGGAGACGACGGTGCCCGCACCGACGGCCTTGACCGGGGTGCCGGAGGAGGCACGGAAGTCGACACCGGTGTGGTAGCCGCTGGACCAGCTGCCGCCGGAGGCGCGGTACGGGGTGGAGACGCCGGAGGGCACGGGCGCGGAGAATCCGGAACCGGAGCTCTGCTGCCGCTCGGCCCGCTTCTGGGTGCGCTGCTCCGCACGCTTCTCCGTGCGCTGCTCCGCACGCTTCTCCGTGCGCTGCTCGACGCGCTGCTCCGTACGTTCGGTGCGCTGCTCGGTCCGCTCCGTGCGCTCGGCCTGCTTCGGCGGGGCGGGTGCCGAGGCCCGCGCCTCACCGGCGGCGGCCGAGCCCGCGGGCGCCTTGCCGCCGAGGGTGAGCTTCATGCCGGGGAAGATCATCCCGGGGTCCTCGCCGACGACCGACTTGTTGTCCGTGTACAGCTTCTCCCAGCCGCCGCGCACGCTTTCGTCCGCGGCGATCTTCGACAGGTTGTCGCCGGTCACCACGGAGTACGTACGGGTGTCGGTCTTCTTGGAGTCGGCCTGCGGCGCGGCGGCCGGGCGCTCCGCCGTCCGCTGCTGGGGCACCTGCTTCAGCGGCGCCTTCGCCGGCAGCGCGACGGGGGCCGCGGCCTTGTCGGCGGCGTGCGCCCCGGTGGCCCCGATCAGCGGGAGCGCGAGTGCCGCACCCCCCGTACCGGCGGCGACGAAGCCGCGGGTGAGCGACGAACTGGACTTGGGGCGGCGGTGCTTGCCCTTTGCAGACATGACGGATTCCTCTCCGGCGCCTGCGAGGTGAGCTGTCGGGTTCGGGCTGGAGATGCCCGGCCGCACTCCCTGGAGAGCACGACTTCACCCCGAGCCGTACCGGAGGGTGGAGCGCTTCCGGTGCCGGCGTACTACCTGGGTCCCCCGCTCCTGCCACACGAAGAAGTCTGGGTGCGGATTCCGGGCGGTGGCAGGATTCGGCGGTCCACCCGGATTGACGGTGAACCTAGGCGAGTGCAGACCTCTCGAACAAGCCGTTCCCTTCTTCTCCTTCCCCTCGACACTCCTTCTCCACGCCTTTCCCGGTGCCCCGCTCCCGTCACTTCCGCCATCTCCCGCCCCTGACCTGCCCTTTGACGCCCCGCCACCTCCGCTCACTCCCGTCCTATGATTCTGCTCACTCGGCCCCGCACCAGGGCCAGTTAGATGCCCGAGGCACCTACTTTGGGCGGTCATGTCGTATCGTCGGTCCGTGCCCCGCCGGTGCGCTTCGCGTCGGCGGACGACCGCGTGAGGAGCACTCGTGACGCAGCAGATATCGCCGTCGGCCGAGCCCGACCTGGCAGGTGTACGGAACTTCCGGGACGTGGGCGGTCTGCCGACGGTGGAGGGCCGGTCGGTACGGTACGGACGGCTCTTCCGCAGCGGTCACCTGGCGCATGCCACCGAAGCCGACACGGTGTTCTTCGACTCGCTCGGTCTGCACACGATCTTCGACTTCCGCAATGCCGCGGACCAGAAGCTGGAGGGCCCGGACGTCCCGCTCACCGGCGTGCGGAACGTGAACATCCCGCTCAGCGACCCGGCGGACGGCACCGAGTTCTGGCGGATGGTGCGCGACGGCAACATCGACCAGTTGCGCGAGATCCTCGACGACGGCAAGGCCGCCGCGCGTATGACCAGCTCCTACCGGCGGATGATCCTGGAGCGGACGGCCGAGCACAGCCGGGTACTGCACGCACTCGCCGAGGACAGCGTGCCCGCGCTGATGCACTGTGCGGCGGGCAAGGACCGGGCGGGCCTGGCGATCGCGGTGACGCTCCTGGCGGTGGGCGTCGAGCGCGAGGCGATCGTTGCGGACTACGTGAAGTCGAACGACCCGCACCGCCGTTACAAGGTGCGCCGCGGCAGCGACTCCCCCGAGGCGACGAACGCCGAGGTGATGGGCCTGCTCGCGCCCCTCTTCGACGCCCGGGCCGCCTACCTGGAGGAGGCCTTCACCGCCATCGCGGACAACTGGGGCGATACCGAGACATATCTGACGCAGGGCCTGGGACTCGCGCCGGGCACGCGCGAGGCACTGCGCGAGCGGCTCACCGAGTAGCCCCCGCGCACCGCCGCGCACCAGGGAATCAGGGGATCAGCCTTCGCCGCCCAGCGTGAACAGCAGGTAGATGAAGGCCGCGAAGACGTGGCCCACGGCGACGTACAGGAAGACGCGCAGCACCAGTCCGCGCGGCGCCCTGTCCTCGACGAAGCCGAGCACGCCGGACTTCCCCGCGCCGTCGTTCCAGTCGGCCTTCTTGTTGCTGTCCGCCTTCTCGTCGCGGGCCGCCTCCTGGGCGGCCCTGGCGATCGCGGCCATCGCAGCAGTCTGTGCCTCGGTGAGCTCCGGCATCTCATGACTCCTGGGGCAGGCAGAGCCCGGCGACGGTGCTCTGCATCAGTGTGTGGACGAAAAGCAGCTCGGCCCCGGCCGGCGTCACCGAGGTGATCCGGTGCGGGGTGAGCGAGTCGAAGTGGGCACTGTCACCCTCGTCCAGGAGATGGACGCTCTCCCCGAGGACCAGCCGCAGCCGCCCTTCGAGCACGTACAGCCACTCCTCCCCCGGGTGTACGCGGACGAGATCGCCCTGTGCCGCGTGCGGCACGTGCACCCGCAGGGCCTGCATGGCCCGCCCCGGGCCGCCCGCCTGCCGGTACGTCCAGCCGTCGGCCTCGCGCGCGGTCATGTCCCCGGCGCGCAGTACGGCGTCGCGCCCACCGGTGCTCTCACCGAGCAGTTCGGAGACGGTCGTACCGTAGATGCGGGCGAGCGAGAGCAGCATCGGCAGCGAGGGCTGGCGCCGTCCGGTCTCCAGACGGGAGAGGTGCGCGGGCGAGAGCGTGGCGCGGCGGGCCGCGGCCTCCAGGGTGAGGCCGCTGCGGCGGCGGAGCTCGCGCAGGTGGGGGGCGACCTCAGGCAGGTCCCCCGGGCCCTCGCCCGAGCCTTCGACCGCTTCTTCGAGGCGTGGCGTCATGGATCCATTGAGCCAGAGGGATTGCCCCTGAGGCAAACTTCTTGCCTCAGGGGCAAAAATCCCGCTTCGGTCTACCTGTTCGCGACCGCCTGCTTCACCAGTGTCCTGCCGAAGTCCCACATCAGGCCACCGCCGCCGTGTGCGTCGTCCATCACGGCGGTGAACGCCTCGACGAAACGGTCCACCTCCTTCTCCCCCACCGTCAGCGGCGGGATCAGCTTGATCACTTCGAGGTGGTCGCCGGAGACCTGCGTCAGGATCCGGTGCTTCTGGAGCAGCGGCACGACGACCATCTGCGCGAAGAGCCCCTTGCGCGCGGCCTGCAGCATGGTCCAGCGGCTGCGCAGCTTGAGCGACTGCGGCCGGCCGAACTCGATGCCGATCATGAGTCCGCGCCCGCGCACGTCGTGCAGCAGCTCGTACCGGTCGATCAGCGCGGCCAGCCGTGACTTCAGCAGCTCACCGGTCCGCCGCGCGTTCGCGACGATCTCCTCGTCCTCCAGCACGGTCAGCACCGCGAGCCCGGCGGCCATCGCCTGCGCGTTGGACCCGAAGCTGGCCGAGTGGACGAGCACCCGGTCCATCGACGAGTACACCTTCTTGAAGATCCAGTCCTTGCCGAGGGTCGCGCCGACCGGCACGTACCCGCCGGACAGGGCCTTGGCGACGCACAGCAGGTCCGGCTCGACGCCGTCCTCGTGCTGGTAGGCGTAGAAGTCGCCGGTCCGCCCGAGGCCGGTCTGCACCTCGTCGGCGATCAGCAGCGCCTTGTGCCGGTGCAGCAGCTCCTGGGCGGCGCGCAGGAAGCCGGGCGGCGTCTCGTGCACCCCCTTCCCCTGGATCGGCTCCACGACGAAGCCCGCGACGTCGCCGCGCTTCAACTCCCTTTCCAGCGCCGCCAGATCGCCCATGGCGATCGCCGTGTCGGGCAGCAGAGGGGCGAAGCCGTCCCGGAATCCGCTCTCCCCGTTGACCGAGAGCGAGCCGGTGGTCAGCCCGTGGAAGGCGTGCGCGCAGTACAGGATCCGGGGTTTCCCGGTCGCGTAGCGGGCGAACTTCAGCGCGGTCTCGACCGCTTCGGTCCCGCTGTTGCCGAAGAACACCCGGTCCAGGTGCGGACTGTGCGCGAGGAGCTTCTCCGCGAGCAGCCCCGGCAGCGGCTGACAGTCGAAGCGGGTCAGGTCCGCGAGCGACGCGTCGAGCACGTCGTGCAGGGCCTTGCGCACGACGGGGTGGTGGCGGCCCAGGCCCATCACCCCGAAGCCGGCCAGCATGTCGAGGTAGTCGTTGCCCTCGGCGTCCCAGAAGTACGCGCCCTCGGCCCGCTCGTAGACCCGGTCGAAGCCGATCGTGTGCAGCATGCGCGGCAGTTGGTGGTTGAGGTAGCGCGTGTGCAGCTCGTACCGTTCCCCGCCGCGGTCGGCGAGCAGTCCCGCCAGGTCGAAGCCCTTGCGGCCGGAGCCTTCGGCGGGGCCGAGGTCCTTGGGCGCGTCCACTGTCATTGCTGTCCGTTCTCCTTCTCCACCGGCAGGTCGGATGCGTACGGAGCCAGGGCCGCGCCGATGCGCCCCGCGATCTCGACGGGCGTGAGCCCGATGTCGGCCAGCACCTCACCGCGCTTGGCGTGCGCGAGGAACTGCTCCGGAATGCCGAACGTCCGCAGTGGTACGTCGACGGACGCGTCCTGCAGCGCCTGGCCGATCGCCGAACCGACGCCTGCGGCACGGGAGTTGTCCTCCACGACCGCCACCAGCGAGTGCAGGGCGGCCAGCGGTGCGAGTGCCGGGTCGACCGGCTTCACCCAGCGTGGGTCGACGACGGTGCACCGCAGTCCCCGCTCCCCCAGCAGCTCCGCGGTCTGCAGGCACACTCCCGCGAACGCCCCGACCGAGACCAGCAGCACCTCGGGGTCCTCGTCCCGGTGCAGTACGTCGAGGCCGCCGACCCGGTCCACCGCCGGGTACTCGGGTCCCACGGACTCCTTGGGGAAGCGCACCACGGTCGGTGCGTCGTCGACCGCGACCGCCTCCCGCAACTGCGCCCGCAACTGCACCGCGTCGCGCGGTGCGGCGATCCGCAGCCCAGGCACCACCTGGAGGATCGACATGTCCCACATGCCGTTGTGCGAGGGCCCGTCGGCGCCGGTCACGCCGGCCCGGTCGAGTACGAACGTCACACCGCACTTGTGGAGGGCGACGTCCAGCAGAACCTGGTCGAAGGCGCGGTTGAGGAATGTCGCGTACACCGCGAACACCGGATGCAGGCCGCCGGTCGCAAGCCCCGCCGCCGACACCGCGCCGTGCTGCTCGGCGATGCCCACGTCCCACACCCGGTCGGGGTACGCCTCGGCGAATTTGGTCAGCCCCACCGGGTGCAGCATCGCCGCCGTCAGCGCCACCACGTCGGGCCGCTCCGCGCCGACCTTCAGCATCTCGTCGCCGAACACCGAGGTCCACGAAGGCCCGTTGGACGGCGACAGCGGCTCGCAGGTCAGCGGGTCCATCGCCCCCACCGCGTGGAACCGGTCGGCCTCGTCCTGCTCGGCGAAGGCGTAGCCGCGGCCCTTCTGGGTGAGGCAGTGCACCAGTACGGGACCGTGGAAGCGCTTGGCCCGCCGCAGCGCGGACTCCACGGCCGGCACGTCGTGCCCGTCGATCGGCCCGACGTACTTCAGCCCCAGGTCCTCGAACATGCCCTGTGGTGCGAAGGCGTCCTTGAACCCCTTCTTGGCGCCGTGCAGCGATTCGTACAGCGGCCGGCCGACGACGGGGGTGCGCTGGAGCAGTTCCTTCCCCCACGACAGGAACCGCTCGTACCCGTCCGTCGTCCGCAGCGTCGCCAGATGGTTCGCGAGTCCGCCGATGGTCGGTGCGTACGACCGTTCGTTGTCGTTGACGACGATGATCAGCGGCCGGTCCTTGGCGGCGGCGATGTTGTTGAGCGCCTCCCAGGCCATGCCGCCGGTCAGTGCCCCGTCGCCGATGACCGCCACGACGTGGTCGGGCCGCCCCAGCACCTGGTTGGCCTTGGCCAGCCCGTCCGCCCAGCCGAGGACGGTCGACGCGTGGGAGTTCTCGATGACGTCGTGCACGGACTCCTCGCGGGACGGGTAGCCGGAAAGACCGCCCTTGCCGCGCAGCTTCGAGAAGTCCTGACGGCCCGTCAGAAGCTTGTGCACGTACGACTGGTGGCCGGTGTCCAGGAGGATCCGGTCGACCGGCGAATCGAAGACGCGGTGCAGCGCGATCGTCAGCTCCACGACGCCGAGATTGGGGCCGAGATGCCCCCCGGTCCTGGCCACCGCGTGAATCAGGAACTGCCGGATCTCCCCGGCCAGTTCGACGAGTTCTTCTTCGTCCAGCGCCTTCAGGTCCCGCGGACCCCGGATACCTTCCAAGATCGCCACGTTCGGCCCCCTCTCGGATTGCTGTACAGCTCAGCCGACCGCCACCGGCCCGACCCGGACGCGCCGCGAGGTGCGGCAC
>NZ_JBSGZD010000377.1:0-2041 GCF_053610825.1 Streptomyces sp. NPDC054863
GGCGAACCCGGCCCGCAGATGCGGTACGTCGACCTGACCGGCAGCCGCGAGGCCGCCGGCCGCTCGATCCGCATGCGCGACATGGCCCGGCGTCTGCCGCGGCTGGTGCGCCGGTCCTTGGCGCTCGCGTGGCAGGTCGACCGGCGCGCGACCGTGGGGCTCCTGTTGTGCCAGATCGCCGCCGGGGTCATGCAGGCCCTGGGCCTGGTCGCCATCGGCGGCACCGTGTCCGCGCTGCTGACCAGCGGTGACGTCTTCCACCGGCTCCTCCAGGCCTGGCCGTCCGTGGCGCTCCTGATCGGCGCGTCCGGTGTGTGCGCGCTGCTGGGGATCACCGTGGCGTGGCTCTCCACCCGCCTGGGCCCCCTGATGTCGCGCGAGGCCGAGCAGATGCTGCTCACCGGCTGTGCCGAGGTGGAGCTGTCCGCCTACGACGAACCCGACTTCAATCGGGACCGGGAGGCCGCGGACCGCGGGGCGCAGGTCACCGGCGACCTGATCAACGAGGGCCAGGACCTGATCGCTTCGGCGGCTTCCTTCCTCGCGGGGGCGCTCGTGCTCGCCGGAGTGAACTGGGTGCTCCTGCCGCTCCTGGTCGTGGCCAGCCTGCCGCAGGCCGTCGCCCAGATCAGCGCCGCCCGGGTGCGCTACCTCGCGAACCTGCGCAGCAACGGCGACAACCGGATGCTGTCCGTACTGCGTTGGCACATCTACACCAAGGACGCCGCCGACCAGATCCGGGCCGGCACGATGGCCGGCTTCCTGTCCGGCCGGTACCGGGAGACGGTTGCCCGGATCAACCGCGAGGACCGGGTCGCGGCCGACACCGGGGCCCGGATGTCGCTGGCCGGTGCGCTGGTCGGCGGCCTGGGTTCGGCCACCGTGTGGGCGGCGGTCGTCTGGCTGCTGGCCACCGGCCGCATCGGCGTCGGGCACGCCGGCACTGCCGTCTTCGCCCTGCAGATGGTGGGGCAGTCGGTGCGCGGGCTGGTGGCCGTCGGGGCGCGCGCCGTACGCACCGGGCTCTACATGGACGACTGGAACGACTTCCTGGACAAGGCAGGCCGGTTCCGGATGCGCCGGGGCACCCACAAGCCCGCACCGCCGAAGACCATCGAGGTCGAAGCGGTCACTCACCGGTACGCGGGCAAGGACCACGACGCGCTGTCACAGGTGTCGCTCACCTTGCGCCGTGGCCAGGTGACCGCGCTGGTCGGCTACAACGGGTCGGGGAAGTCGACCCTGTCGAAGCTGGTCAGCGGCCTGTACCTGCCCACGGACGGTCAGGTGCTGTGGGACGGTGCCCCCATCGGCGACGCCGACCCGCAGGCACTGTGGCAGCAGGTCGCCCTCGTGCCGCAGGACTACGCCCACTGGCCACTGACGGTGCGCGAGAACATCACCCTCGGCCAGCCCTCTCCGCGTGGCGACACGGCGGTGCACGAGGCGTGCGAGGCCGCAGGCGCCGACGAAGTCGTCGACAGGCTCGGCTCAGGTCTTGACACCCTCCTCGCCCGGGAGTGGCTCAACGGCGAGGAACTCAGCGGCGGCCAGTGGCAGCGAATCGCTCTCGGCCGGGCGTTCTTCCGCCGGGCCGGGCTCCTGGTCCTCGATGAGCCGACCGCCAACCTGGATCCCCGCGCCGAGCACCGGATCTTCCAGCGGCTGCGGGACCTGGCCCGGGACCGGGTGGTACTGCTGGTGACCCACCGCATCACCAACGTGGCCGTGGCCGACCGGATCGTGGTCCTCGACGAAGGCCGGATCGTCCAGGAGGGCACCTACGCCCAGCTCGCCCAACAACCAGGGCTGTTCCGGGAGTTGCTCTCCTATCAGATCACCGGCGACCCGGACGGCGTGCCACACGGATCGCCCACCTGACCGGTGGAGAACTGCCTCCTACGGCTTGCGGCCCACCCCACCGTAGGCATCGACGGCAACCGACGCGTCGGACGTGGCGCCCCGGTGCGGGCGCCACATAGGGTCCGCGGCCATTCCCGGGTGGAGGGGGGGCCGGGCCACGGCTCAGGGCGGGATATCA
>NZ_JBSGZD010000377.1:2051-6787 GCF_053610825.1 Streptomyces sp. NPDC054863
GGGGCACACCACCCTCCACCGGCCGCCCCCCCCCCCCCCCGAAGCCCCCGCCCCCACCCCCGCGCAGGCCCGGCCCGCCCGTCCCGGGGCCCCACTTCGTGACCTCGGCAATTCCCGGATCGAGGAGGTCCAGGCCATCGAAGAAGTGCGTGATCTCATCGATGCTGCGTACGTAGTAAGGGACCGCTCCGCTTGCGTTGTAGGCCTCCGACGCCGCGATCATGCCCGTACTGGTGGAGGTGCTGTCGCTGATCACCAAATGGCTGCCGGACGGCAGGCCGGCCATCAGTTCGGACACCAGCGTTCGCGCCTGGTCGTAGTCGGCCACGTGGCCGAGGGTGTTGAGGATCACGAGGGCGACCGGCCGGGAGAGATCCAGCGTCGCTGCGGCGGCCCGCAGGATGGCATCGGGTTCGTACAGGTTGGCGTCGATGTAGGCCGTCTCCCCTTCCGGCGTGCTCGTGAGCAGGGCGCGGGCGTGGGCGAGTACCAGGGGATCGTTGTCGACGTACACGATCTTCGAATCCGGTGCGGTCCGCTGGGCGACCTCGTGGGTGTTGTCGGCGGTCGGCAGGCCGGTGCCGATGTCCAGGAACTGCCGGATGCCCTGCTCCGCGGCCAGATGACGGACCGTACGACCCAGGAAGTGGCGGCTCGTGCGCGCCACGTCGACCAGTCCGGGAAAGATTCCCTGGATGTGGTCCCCGAGCTCACGGTCCACTTCGTAGTTGTCCTTGCCGCCCACGAAGTAGTTCCAGAAGCGCGCGGAGTGCGGCTTGGCCGTATCGATCCGCTCGCTCAGTTCGGCGGCTGAGACAGCTCGGGGTTCACGGTCCGACACGGGGCGCCTCCAAGGGGACGTTCTTGAGTGATCAACCCCCAACCTAGACGCACCCATGAATGGATTGCACACATCCGTCCGGACCAACTCCGCACACAGCAAAACGATTTCCCGTGACCAGCCGCAGCTGAACCGTCCGGTATCCGTAGTCCCCCCCGTTCCTGACGCTTCCGTGGCCGCGCGTGGGAACAGGCCAATCTCGTGGCGGTCCAGCATGGTCACCGCGGCGACGGGGCACGGTTGGCCCCGTGCTGACGACAACAGACGAAGCAGCCGACTTCACCGCGCTCTCGGCGCGGCTGACCGGGTTCGACGCCGAGTGCCTCCGCGCGACGGGGCTCGTCGAGGTGTACGCGGCCGTGGCCGTGGAGCAGCTCGGCGCGGACCTCTTCGAGCGGCTGCTCCGCGGGCGGGACCGGGCGATCGCGGGTCCGGACGGCGACCGGAGGGACGCCGCGCGTGCCGTGACGTACCTCTGGTACACGGGTAGCTGGCCCGGTCCGCCGTCGTTCGTGGTGTCACCGCGCTCCTACGCCCAGGGGTTGGTCTGGCGGTCGGCCGGGGTCATCGCTCCCGCCACCGCACCTGCCGGGTACGGAAGTTGGGCCGAGCGGCCGTCCGGGGCCGGGGTCCGGTGACCCGGTACGACGTGATCGTCGTCGGGGCGGGCGCAGCCGGTTCTCTCGTCGCGCAGCGGCTCGGAGAGCGCGGTCGCCGCGTCCTGGTTCTGGAGGCCGGCGCGAGTGCCACGGATCCCGGGCAGGGCGAACCTGACCCCCTCACCACGTACCTGACGGCGTCCGCGAAGGTGCCGGGATCGCCCTACAGGGCTCGGCCCGCCGCACCCTGGCCGGAGGTGACCGACGTCGTCGGCACGGACGAGCCCCCCGGCTTCCGGGCGGCCGGCCATCTGCTCCAGAACGGCCCGCTGCCGTACGCCAGCGGCTACGTCCGCGTCAACGGCGGCACCGGAAACGTCTGGACCGGCCTCGCGCCGCGCATGCTGCCGGAGGACTTCGACACCGAAGCCTTCGGGTACGGTCGCCGCTGGCCGCTCACGTACGACGACCTGGAGCCCTACTACCGCGCGGCGGAGGAGGAGCTGGGCGTGGCGGCCGACGCCGCCGAGCAGCGCGCGCACGCGGGGCTGCCGCTCCCCGACGGCTACGTCTTCCCCATGCGACCCCTGCCCGCCAGCTACCTGGACCGGGTCCTCGCGGCGCGCCTCGACGGTCGGCGCGTCAAGGATCCGGTCGCCCTGACCGAGGCGGACCTGCGGGTGGTCGGCACCCCGCAGGCCCGCAACAGCACCCCCGACCCCGCCTACGACCACGGCCGCGGATACGTTCCGCGCGGGGCGCGCGGACGGCCTGATCCGGCCAACCGGTGCCAGGGACACGCCTCGTGCATCCCGCACTGCCCCTCCTACGCGAAGTACACCCCGCTCAAGACGCAAGGGCGCTGGAGCGACTCGGTCCTGCTCCAGGACCGGGCCGTCGTCAGCCGCGTCCTCGTCGACGGGAGCGGCCGGGCCACGGGTGTGGAGTACCGGTCGTACGACGGCACGGCGACCGTCGCCCACGCCGATGTCGTCGTGCTCGCCGCGCACGCCGTCGAGAACGCCCGGCTGCTCCTCCTGTCCCGGCTCGCCGAACGCAGCGGCCAGGTCGGGCGCAATCTCATGGACCACCCCGTCCTGCTGACCTGGGGTCTGCTGCCGCACGCCGTCGGCCCCTACCGCGGGCCCGGCTCCACCTCCGGCTTCGAGGGTTTCCGTACCGGACCCGCGCGCCGGCTGCGGGCGCCGTTCCGCATCGAGATCGGCAATTGGGGATGGGTCTGGGCCAAGGGTCCCGTCGACGGCGAGGTGGCCCGGCTCCTCACCGAGGAGCAACTGTTCGGAGCGGAGCTGCGGCGCGCGGTCGGCGACCGGGTCGGCCGCCAGTTCACCCTCCAGTTCGAGATGGAGCAGAGCGCCGACCCCGCCAACCGCGTCACTCTCGACCCACGCGCGCGCGACCCGCTCGGACTCCCCCGGCCCCTGGTCACGTACGACCTCGACGACCACGTGAAGGACGGCATGGCCGCCGCCCGGGCGGTCTCCGACCAGATCTTCGCGCTGCTCGGCGCCGAGGACCACACCGACTACGCGCCCCCGGCGGCCTGGCCAGGACGCTTCGAACACGGCGGCCGTACCTACGGCTACCGCGGCGCGGGGCACGCCGCAGGCACCCACCTCATGGGCGACTCCCCGGCCACCTCGGTGGTCGACTCGTGGCAGCGCTGCTGGGACCACCCCGGTCTGTACGCCGTCGGCTGCGGCAGCATGCCGTCGGTCGCCACCGCCAACCCGACCCTGACCATGGCCGCCCTCGCCCTGCGCAGTGCCGAACGCATCGAGGCCGACCTCGTCGCACGTGACCGCCCCACCCCGCTCACCCCGAGAACCACAGGAGCACCCGCATGAGCCCGCTGCCCTTGCCGCCGGTACCCGAACCCTTCCAACTGCCGTTCCACTACGGGGCCCTGCACCACCTCGGCATCGACTGGCTGGTCGATCCGGGGCCGGTCCGTGATCTCCTCGCCAAGCACCACCCCGACCTGACGGCTGCCGAGTTCGACGGGCGGGCGCTGGTGTCGTTCAACTACCAGCTGTACTTCGCGCAGTACGCGTTCGGCGGCGGAGTCACCCAGGAGATCGAGTACAACGTCATCGCCTTCCCGACCGCCGACGGCGACCGGATCCCGCGGCTGACCTACGCGCAGTACGCGCAGGGCTGGGACCAGACGAAACTGCTCGGCATCGCCCGCATCCACGTCCTGTGCGACAACCCTTTCGCCATCGGCGCCGGGCGCGCACTGTACGCGGAACCGAAGTACCCCGGCTGGTTCGAGGTCGACCTGCCCTCGATGAACGGCCCTGCGGGCGAGAAGTGGACCGTGCACGGCAAGGCGGCCGACACCGGCCGGGACGGCACCCTGGAGAAGAGCGCGACACCGTTGTTCTCCCTGACGGCCGATCTGGACGGCATCGCCGCCGTCCCCGCCAACAACACGCCCATCACGGGCTACGGCACCGAACCGGACGGCCGCTTGCTCGCCGGTCCCATGAACGTCTACCAGCCGTACCGCTGGTACGACCTCGGCGCCCCCGAGCACGCCGACCGCGTGCGCCTGACCCTCCACGCCCCGGACAGCGGCCTCGGCCAGGACACCCGCTCTCTCGTCGCCGGCACCCCGGCCGCCGGCGCCTGGACCTACCAGTCGCCCCCGGTCGCCGCCCACAACCGCCCCTACTACCTGCCTTCCCGACCGTCGGCGGACTGACGTTCTCCTGAGGTCGGTACGGTGTCCCGGCGGGGCTCTGAAAGTGCGCTCCGTGGCGCGAAGGGGTGGCCATGACCAAGATGAGTGTCCGTCAGATCCAGTCGTTGTCCCGGGTGTTGAAGGCTCACGCGGAGCTCCGGGGCGGCCGGACCGCCTTCCAGGACGCGCGGCGGAGCGTGACGTACCACGAGCTGCAGAGCCGGACCGCGCGACTGGCCGGCCATCTGGCGGGGCTGGGCGTGGAGCGTGGGGACCGGGTGGCGCTCCTCATGGGCAACCGCGTGGAGTGGGTGGAGAGTTGCCTGGGGGTCCTGCGGGCGGGAGCGGTGGGGGTGGCACTCGACCCCGGGGCGACCGATGCGGAGCTGGCGTACTTCCTCGACGACTGCGGCGCGGTCGCGCTCGTCACCGAGGAGGCGCTGCTGCCCCGGGTCGCCCGACTGGCCACCGGGCGGCGTCAGTTGCTCGTCGTGGCCGTGGCCAGCACGGACACCGGGGCGGGCACGGACACCCGGGAGAGCACGGACACCGGGGCGAGCGCAGAAGCCAGGGCGGGCGGGGCGCCCGC
>NZ_JBSGZD010000378.1:0-6734 GCF_053610825.1 Streptomyces sp. NPDC054863
GTTTACGGGGCGTGTTGTACCCCTGTGCGGTCGCCGGTAGTGGCTGAGGGTAAGGTCAGGGTGAAAATCGTTGGCACGTTCCCACAGGAGGCCCCCGGGTGGAGGTCCAGGAGACTCGCGTTCAGACGGACCGAGTCCTCACCATCCCCAACATTCTGAGCATGGCTCGTCTCGTTGGCGTGCCCTTGTTCCTGTGGCTGATTCTTCGCCCTGTGTTCGGTGGGTCCAACAGCGACGGCTGGGCCTTGCTGGTGCTGATGCTCAGTGGCATCAGTGACTACCTCGACGGCAAGCTTGCGCGCAAGTGGAATCAGATCAGCAATCTCGGGCGGTTGCTCGACCCGGCTGCCGACCGGCTCTACATTCTGTCCACCCTGGTGGGGCTGACCTGGCGGGAGATCCTCCCCTGGTGGGTTACCGCAGCCCTCCTGGCGCGCGAGCTCATGCTTCTCGTGATGGTGGGTATCCTCCGACGGCACGGCTATCCGCCGCCGCAGGTGAACTTCCTGGGCAAGGCTGCCACGTTCAATCTGATGTATGCCTTCCCGTTGCTGCTGCTCAGCGATTACGGGGGGTGGCTCGGGACACTAGGTGCTATTTTCGGATGGGCGTTCGCAGGATGGGGTACGACCCTGTATTGGTGGGCAGGGATTCTCTACGTGGTACAGGTCCGTCGGCTGGTCAAGGCGGACACCGCGGCCGATTGAGTCTGTCGAAGTGGCGCAGCGCAGCGCCGGCCCTTCCGGACCTCTGATGTCCGTGGAAGGGCCCCGGGTGGGCGCAGTCGGTTAGATCTTCTCTTCAAAGGAGGACGCTTCCGACATGAAGGCCGTTGTGATGGCCGGCGGTGAAGGCACACGCCTTCGCCCCATGACCTCGAGCATGCCCAAGCCACTCCTGCCGGTTGCCAACCGGCCGATCATGGAGCACGTGCTGCGGCTGCTCAAGCGGCATGGGCTCAATGAGACCGTCGTAACCGTGCAGTTTCTGGCCTCGCTCGTCAAGAACTACTTCGGCGACGGGGAAGAGCTCGGAATGGAGCTCACCTATGCCAATGAGGAGAAGCCACTCGGCACTGCGGGCAGCGTGAAGAATGCCGAAGAGGCGTTGAAGGACGACGCTTTCCTCGTCATCTCAGGTGATGCCCTGACCGACTTCGACCTGACCGACCTCATCCGATTCCACAAGGAGAAGGGCGCACTCGTCACGGTGTGCCTGACGAGGGTGCCGAATCCGCTGGAATTCGGCATCACGATCGTGGACGAGGAAGGGAAGGTGGAGCGCTTCCTGGAGAAGCCGACCTGGGGGCAGGTCTTCTCCGACACCGTGAACACGGGCATCTACGTGATGGAGCCCGAGGTCTTCGACTACGTCGACGCCGACGTTTCCGTGGACTGGTCCGGCGATGTCTTCCCTCAGCTCATGAAGGAAGGCAAGCCGGTCTACGGCTACATCGCAGAGGGCTACTGGGAAGACGTCGGCACCCACGAGAGCTATGTGAAGGCCCAGGCCGATGTCCTTGAGGGCAAGGTCGACGTCGAACTCGACGGGTTCGAGATCTCGCCCGGAGTCTGGGTAGCCGAAGGCGCCGAGGTCCATCCGGACGCCGTACTCAGGGGGCCGCTCTACATCGGCGACTACGCCAAGGTCGAGGCCGGGGCGGAGATTCGCGAGCACAGCGTCATCGGGTCGAACGTCGTGGTGAAGAGTGGTGCCTTCCTGCACCGGGCCGTCGTCCACGACAACGTCTACATCGGGCAGCACAGCAACCTCCGCGGCTGTGTGATCGGCAAGAACACCGACATCATGCGGGCGGCCCGGATCGAGGACGGGGCGGTCATCGGGGACGAGTGCCTGGTCGGTGAAGAATCGATCATTCAGGGCAACGTGCGGGTGTATCCGTTCAAGACGATCGAGGCCGGCGCCTTCGTCAACACGTCGGTGATCTGGGAGTCCAGGGGACAGGCGCACCTTTTCGGGGCGCGCGGTGTGTCCGGGATCCTGAACGTGGAGATCACGCCCGAGCTCGCGGTGCGACTGGCAGGGGCGTACGCGACGACTCTGAAGAAGGGGTCCACGGTCACCACCGCGCGTGACCACTCCCGTGGTGCGCGGGCGCTCAAGCGGGCGGTGATCTCCGCACTGCAGGCGAGTGCGATCGACGTACGGGATCTGGAGAACGTACCGCTGCCGGTGGCGCGGCAGCAGACCGCGCGGGGCAGTGCCGGCGGGATCATGATCCGTACGACTCCGGGTGTGCCGGACTCGGTGGACATCATGTTCTTCGACGAGCGCGGTGCGGATCTGTCGCAGGGCGGACAGCGGAAGCTGGACCGGGTGTACGCGCGTCAGGAGTACCGACGGGCGTTTCCCGGGGAGATCGGGGACCTGCACTTCCCGGCGAGCGTCTTCGACTCGTACACCGGGTCCATGCTCAGGAATCTGGACACGACCGGGATCGCGGACTCCGGGATGAAGGTCGTCGTCGATGCGTCGAACGGGAGCGCAGGGCTGGTGCTGCCCAGTCTGCTGGGGCGGCTTGGGGTCGATTCGCTGACCATCAACCCCGGGCTCGACGAGTCGCGGCCCACCGAGACCACCGATTCGCGGCGGGCCGGGCTGGTCAGGCTCGGTGAGATCGTCGCGTCGGCCAGGGCGGACTTCGGGGTGCGGTTCGACCCGGTCGGTGAGCGGCTCTCGCTGGTGGACGAGCGTGGGCGGATCATCGAGGACGACCGGGCGCTGCTGGTGATGCTCGACCTGGTGGCCGCCGAGCGGCGCAGCGGGCGGGTGGCGCTGCCGGTGACGACCACACGGGTCGCCGAGCAGGTGGCGGCGTACCACGGGACCCAGGTGGAGTGGACGACCACCTCGCCGGACGATCTGACGAGGGTGGGTCGTGAGGACGCGACCATCTTCGGCGGGGACGGGCGCGGTGGGTTCATCGTGCCGGAGTTCAGCAGCGTCTTCGACGGGGCGGCGGCCTTCGTGCGGCTGATCGGGCTGGTGGCGAGGACACAGTTGACACTGAGTCAGATCGATGCGCGGATTCCCCGGGCGCATGTGCTGCGGCGCGACCTTGCCACGCCGTGGGCGGTGAAGGGGCTCGTGATGCGCCGGGTCGTCGAGGCGGCCGGGGAACGGTCGGTGGACACCACCGACGGCGTGCGGGTCGTGGAGGCCGACGGGCGCTGGGTGATGGTGCTGCCCGACCCGGCGGAGGCCGTCACTCATTTGTGGGCCGAAGGGCCGGACGACGACTCCGCCCAGGCACTCCTCGACGAGTGGTCGGCGATCGTCGACAGCGCAGGTCACTGAGGGCGGACCGGTGCGCCGGAAGTAGTCCTGCGACGGCTTCCGGTGCACCGGTGGGGCCATTCGGTGGCAGGGGCTGCGACATGCGACGATGTGCGGCATGTCGCAGCAGCCCCCCGTTCGGAGCACCCCTTCTCCACCGCGGCGTCCCGACGCGTCCATGTCGCTGCTGACGAACGTGATGGAGCACAGCCTCGACGACGGATACGCGGAAGCGGCGGCCCGTCAGAAGGCCGACGGCACTGCCGGGATGCCCCGGACCCTGCGGCGGAAGCTCGGTCTGGCGGCCTGTCTCGTACTGGCTGCCGCCGTGGTCACGCTCGGAGCGGCGAACGCCCGGATAGCGGCACCGGTGGTGGCCAAGGAGCGCGAGGAGCTCGTCGGCCGGATCGATTCGGAGACCGCTGCCGCGGACAAGCTGGAGAAGGAAGTCGACGCGCTGCGCGGTGACGTGGGGGAGCGCCAGCGCAAGGCACTTGAGGAGCACGGCGGTGACCAGGGGCAACTGGTGGCCCTGCTGTCCGGCGCCACCCCCGTCCAGGGGCCCGGCATCAAACTCGTCGTGGACGATGCCAAGGAGACCGGCGAAGGCAGTGACGGACCGCGCGGAAGCAGCGGCTTCGCCGACACCGGACGAGTACGGGACCGGGACATGCAACGGGTCGTCAACGGCCTCTGGCAGTCCGGCGCCGAGGCGGTGGCGATCAACGGGCAGCGTCTGACGATGCTGTCGGCGATCAGGGCGGCGGGGGACGCCATACTGGTCGACAACAAGCCCCTCGCTCCGCCCTACACGGTGCTCGCCGTGGGTGGGAAGCACCTCAACACCGCGTTCAACGACAGTGCCGACGGGCAGTACCTGCACGTGCTGCAGGAGAGCTACGGCATTCGCACCAGCATTTCCGACCAGGAGGAGGTGCGGCTGCCGGCCGCGCCGAGCCTGATCGTACGCATCGCCCAACCACAGGCCGCAGGCGCCGGGAAGGGCGTGGCCGACGCACAGAAGACAGAGAAGGGCACATCGTGATCGCCGTACTGGGCCTCGTCGTGGGAGTCGTGGTCGGATTGCTGGTCCGGCCCGAAGTGCCGGCGGTGGTCGAGCCCTACCTGCCGATTGCCGTCGTCGCCGCGCTGGACGCGGTCTTCGGCGGCCTGCGGGCCATGCTCGACGGCATCTTCGTCGACAAGGTCTTCGTCGTCTCCTTCCTGTCGAACGTGGTGGTGGCCGCCCTGATCGTCTTCCTCGGCGACAAGCTGGGCGTCGGCGCACAGCTGTCGACGGGTGTGGTCGTCGTCCTCGGCATCAGAATCTTCTCCAACGCTGCCGCCATCCGCCGGCACATCTTCCGGGCGTGACGCCGGTGAGCAGCGAAGAGCAGCGCTCGGACGAAGAGAACCCCCAGCACGACGAGCACCACAGTCACAAGGAAGTGACGGGCCGGCAGCGGCTGGTCGCCGGGCTGTGGCCGCCGCGGGTCACCAGGGCCCAACTGATCGTCGCCCTGCTGCTGTTCGGGCTCGGGCTCGGGCTGGCCATTCAGGTCAACTCGACCAGCGCCGACGGCGCGCTGCGGGGAGCGAGGCAGGAGGACCTCGTACGGATCCTGAACGAGCTGGACGACCGTACGCAGCGGCTTGAAGACGAGAAGCAACTGCTGGAGGACCAGCGTTCGGAGCTGGAGAGCAGCTCCGACCAGGCCGAGGAAGCCCGTAAGCAGACTCTGGAGAAGGAGCGCCAGCTCGGAGTGCTGGCCGGCACGGTGGGTGCGCAGGGGCCCGGCATCACTCTGACCGTCAGCGACCCGCACCGTGCGGTCGAGCCCGACCGGCTGCTCGACACCATTCAGGAACTTCGGGCGGCCGGTGCGGAAGCGATCCAGATCAATGACGTACGGGTCGTGGCCAACACCTTTTTCTCCGGGGACGCCGGCAGCATCCAGGTGGACGGGAAGGAAGTCCGGGCCCCGTACACCTTCAAGGTGATCGGGAAACCGCAGGATCTGGAGCCCGCGCTGAACATCCCCGGCGGGGTCGTGCAGACTCTGGAGAAGGAGCAGGCCACCGCCACCGTGCAGCGACTTGAGAAGATCGTCGTGAATGCCTTGCGACCGGCGAAGCGGCCTGACTACGCTCGGTCGTCATCCCAGTGAAGCCGGGGCGAATGAGCGCTGTCGGACACGGGCATGAGGTTGCGGGGGGTCGGCGCATCAAGGACGTGGTGCGTGGTGGAAACTGTCCGAGTGATACGGACGTTATGAAGATGTCCAAGTCAGCAGGTTTGTTGATGCAGGGTTCGTCCTGCCCCACGGGCGGGTCTGTTTCGGTCAAGGGGAATCGCCCGTGAAGTTGTTTGCGAAATTGTTCGGCAAGAGTGCACGTGACGACAGCAGCTCCCACACTGCCCGTCACCGTGCCCCGCGCCCCGGTGACGGGGAGGAGCAGAGCGGAGAGCGCCCGCTCTTCCGCGACGAGGTCGGCGGCCACGGCGCGCCGTCTGTTGACCCGGCCGGTCCCGGCCGCATAGGTTCCGGAGAACCATCAACCTCAGGTACGGGTGGAGAGTTTGCTCCCGACCCGTACGCAACCAGCGCCCACCACGCGGGGCAGCCGCGGCAGGAGGATCCGTCCATGTCGGCCTTGCCGGTTTGTACGAGGTGCGGTCACCGGAATGCCGCGGACAGCCGATTCTGCTCCAACTGCGGTGCGCCGCTGCGGGGCGGAGCCGTTGCTGAGCGTCCGTCGGAGACCACGTCGACCATCTCCATCTCGGGCCTTGAGGCGTACGAGGCGGAGAAGACCGGGCAGACCGCTCTTCCGTCGCTGTCGCCCGAGGCCCAGGCCGCGGTCGACGCCCTTCCGCTCGGTGCGGCGCTGCTGGTGGTGCGCCGCGGTCCGAACTCGGGAAGCCGCTTCCTGCTGGACGGTGAGCTGACCACGGCCGGCCGCCACCCGCAGAGCGACATCTTCCTCGACGACGTGACCGTTTCGCGACGGCACGTGGAGTTCCGCCGGGGTGCGGACGGCGGTTTCACCGTCTCCGACGTCGGCAGCCTCAACGGCACGTACGTCAACCGGGAGCGCATCGACGCGGTCCTGCTGGCGAACGGCGACGAGGTGCAGATCGGTAAGTACCGGCTGGTCTTCTACGCGAGCCGGCAGGGCGTCTGATCCTTCCAGGGAAGGTTCCATGCTGCGAATCCAGACGGGCGGTGCCGTGCGCGGCACCGCCTCCGCCGGCAGTCGGCTGATGAGCATCGGTTCGGTGCTCAGCCTGCTGCGTGAGGAATTTCCCGAAGTCACGATCTCGAAGATCCGCTTTCTGGAGGCGGAGGGGCTGGTCGAGCCGCAGCGCACACCGTCCGGGTACCGGAAGTTCAGCCCGGCGGATGTCGAGCGGCTCGCCCAGGTGCTGCGCATGC
>NZ_JBSGZD010000379.1:0-6711 GCF_053610825.1 Streptomyces sp. NPDC054863
GGCTCGGACCGCACGGCTGCTCGCCGATCCGGGGCTCAGGCCGTACGGTCCGTTCCCGTGCCGGGGTTCGGACCGCACGGCTGTTCACCGTGCCGGGGTTCAGACCGTACGGATCGCCAGTGCCCGTCGCAGGTCGTCGAGTTGGTCGACGAGCTTGCGGCGCAGTGCCGGGGTCAGGGCGGTGTTCCGGAGGTGGTCCTCGCCCAGGGCCAGCGAGGCCGCGTCCACCGCGTGTACGGGGAAGGCGTGGCGTCCGGCCGCTTCCGCGATGGCCGGGCCGCGGCGGTCGGCGAGTGCTGCTGCCGCCGGGTAGTACGTGGCGACGTACTCCTCGACCAGTCCGGCCTGTTCGGGCTGCCAGAAGCCTTGGGCGGTGGCGGCGAACAGGTAGTTGGAGAGGCTGTCGGAGGTGAAGAGCTGTGCCCAGGCGGCGGCCTTGGCCTCGGCCGTGGGGAGTGCGGCGCGGCAGCGGGCGGCGCCTTCCTGGCCGGTGGCGCTGGGGTCGCGGTCGAGTGCGGCGGCGATGGCGGCTTCGTCGGTGGCGCCGAGTACGGCGAGGCGGTGCAGGATGCTCCAGCGGAGTTCCGGGTCGAGGAGGGGGCCGCCGGGGACGCTGTCGGATTCGTACCAGTCCTGGATGCTGTCGGGCTGGGTGGCCGCGCCGATGAAGTGGCGTACGGCGGTGAGGCGCAGGCCGGGGTTGTTGCCGTCCTCGGTGCGGCGGATGAGGTCGCGGCAGAGGTCGGTGAGGGTGGCGAGGGCGGCGGGGCGTTCGGCGGGGGTGAGGTAGCGGTCGGCGATCTGGCCCGCGGCGAAGGCGAGGACGCCCTGGACGACGGCGAGGTCGGTTTCGTAAGGGAGATGGGTGCGGGTGGCGGCGAGGTAGGCGGTGGGCGGGAGTTGGCCGTCGCGGACCATGTCGCGGGCGGCGTTCCAGATGACGGCGCGGGTGAGGGGGTCGGGGATGCCGGAGAGGGCGCGCAGCGCGGTGTCCCAGGAGGCGGGGTCGAGGCGGACCTTGGCGTAGGTCTGGTCGCCGTCGTTGAGGACGAGGAGCGCGGGGCGGCGGCCGGGTCGGGGGTGCCTGCCCGGGGCGGCGGCCGGAGTGGCAGCCGGGGTGGCGGCCGGAGTGGCAGCCGGGGTGGCGGCCGGGGAGCCTCCCCCTACGTCCGGAGTGCCTCCCGCCACACCCGGGCCGCCTACCCCTACGTCCGGGGCGCCTGCCGCCACGTCCCGACCACCTGTTGCCGCGTCCGGATCACCTGCCGCTGCGTCCAGGCCGTCTCCCGCCGCGCCCGGATCGCCTGCCGTCACGTCCAGTTCGAAGCGTTCGCGCAGGACGAGGGCGTCGGGGTCGACCAGGTCCTGGTCGTACGCGCCGACCGTGATGCGGTGCGGGCGGGTGCCGGTGTGGGTGATGTCGAGGGTCCAGCCGGCGTCCGTGTCGGCGAGAGCCGGGGTGAGGGTGTCGACGCCGGTCGTGCGGAGCCAGGAGTCGGCCCAGGCGTGGACGTCGCGGTCGGTGGCCGAGGCGAGGTTGTCGATGAAGTCGGCGAGCGTCGCGTTGGCGAACTTGTGGCGGGCGAAGTGGGTGTTGATGCCGGCCAGGAAGTCCTTCTCGCCCATCCAGGCGACGAGTTGGCGCAGGGCGGAGGCGCCCTTGGCGTAGGAGATGCCGTCGAAGTTGAGGAGCGCGGACGCCGTGTCGGGGACGGCCTCCGGGTCCGGTGCGACGGGGTGGGTGGAGGGGCGCTGGTCGGCGTCGTAGCCCCAGCCCTTGCGGGCGACGGCGAAGTCGGTCCAGGTGTCGGTCCAGGCGGTCGCTTCGGCGAGGACCTGGTAGGCCATGTACTCGGCGAAGGACTCGTTGAGCCAGATGTCGTCCCACCACTGGAGGGTGACGAGGTCGCCGAACCACATGTGGGCCATCTCGTGGGCGACGGTGAGAGCGCGCGACTGCCGCTCGTTGTCGGTGACGGCGGACCGGAAGATGTACTCGTCGCGGAAGGTGACGAGGCCGGGGTTCTCCATGGCGCCCGCGTTGAACTCCGGGACGAAGGCCTGGTCGTACGAGTCGAAGGGGTACGGCTCGTCGAACTTCTCGTGGAAGCGGTCGAAGCACGCGCGCGTGACGGCGATGAGTTCGTCGGCGTCGGCGTCGAGGTGGGGGGCGAGGGAGCGGCGGCAGTGCAGACCGAAGGGCAGGCCTGCGTGGGAGGTGCGTACGGAGTGCCAGGGGCCTGCGGCGACGGCGACGAAGTAGGTGGAGAGGAGGGGGGTCGGGGCGAGCGTCCACTTTCCTGCGCCCCGGTGGGTGGCGATGCTGTTGCCGAGGACGGTCCAGCCTTCGGGGGCGGTGACGGTGACCTCGAAGACGGACTTGAGGTCGGGCTGGTCGAAGGCGGCGAAGACGCGCTGCACGTCGTCGAGGAAGAGCTGGGTGTAGAGGTACGTTTCGCCGTCGGCGGGGTCGGTGAAGCGGTGCATGCCTTCGCCGGTGCGGGAGTAGGTCATGGCGGCGTCGACGTGGAGTTCGTGGGGGCCGGCGGTGAGGCCGGTGAGGGGGAGCCGGTTCTCGGTGAGGGCGGCCGGGTCGAGGGGGTGCCCGTCGAGGGTGACGGAGCGCAGGGTGGCGGGCTTGAGCTCAAGGAAGGTGTCGCCTGCCGTGTGCGCCGTGAAGTGGATGACGGTACGGGAGTCGAAGGTGTCGTCTCCGCCGGTCAGATCGAGGTCGATCGTGTACCGCTGTACGTCGATGAGTCGGGCTCGGGTCTGCGCTTCGTCGCGCGTCAGTACGGACATGGGGACATGCTGCCTGATGGGTGGGGGGCGGCTTCAGCCCGTCCGGCGATCGAGGACACGTGGGCGCAGCCCGGGCAGAGGTCCGGGACGCAGCCCCGGCGCGGATCCGGGACACAGCGCCAGCGCGGGCCCGGAGCACAGCCCTGGCAGAGGCCCGGGACACAACCCCAGCACCGGTCCGGCGCGCAGCCCCGGCAGAGGTCCGGGACGCAGCCCAGGCGCGGGCCCGGGACAGCCCCAGCACCGGTCCGGCGCGCAGCCCCGGCAGAGACCCGGGACACAGCCCAGGCGCGGGCCCGGAGCGCAGCCCCGGCAGAGGCCCGGGACACAGCCCCGGCAGGGGTCCGGCGCAGCCTCGGCAGGGATCGCAGTCAGGGCCTCGGCCGCACGAGCCCCCCGCTCACTCCTCCGGTGCTTCCGCGATCTGCTCGTGGTGGCGGATGACCTCCGCGATGATGAAGTTCAGCAGCTTCTCGGCGAAGGCCGGATCGAGCTTGGCGCTCTCCGCGAGGCCGCGCAGCCGCTCGATCTGGCGGGATTCGCGGGCCGGGTCGGCGGGCGGCAGCTGGTGTTCGGCCTTGAGGTGGCCCACCTGCATGGTGCATTTGAAGCGTTCGGCGAGCATGTGGACGACTGCCGCGTCGATGTTGTCGATGCTGTCGCGGAGCCGGCCGAGTTCGGTGCGTACGGCCGGGTCGACGTCGGTGGGCGCGGTGGGGGCGGCGGGGTCGCGGGGGCCCGTGAAGCTACTGGTCATGGTCATCGAGCTTACGACGGTCAGGTGGCGATCGTGGGCGGATGTTCGGGATCCGGGATCTGGTTGCTCCAGCCACCGGGAACGGTGCGTCCCTGTTGTTCGCGGAAGCGGACGGGAGCCGTCCCGACGCGTCGGGTGAAGAGGCGGGAGAAGTAGGCGGGGTCGTCGTAGCCGACTCTGCGGGCGACGGCGGCGACGGGGAGTTCGGTGGCGGCGAGGAGTTCCTTGGCGCGGCCGAGGCGGATGCCCAGGAGGTAGTCCTTGGGGCTGCAGCCGGCTCCGCGGCGTACGGCGGTGCGGAGTTCGGCGGGGGTCATGCCGTGCCGGGAGGCGTGTTCGGCGACGGACAGCGGCTGGAACGCGTCGCGGGCGAGCGCCTGGAGCACGGGGTCGCCGTCGGCGCCGAGGTCGGCGCGGGCGCGGCGCAGGGCGACGAGGAGTTCGTGGACGGCGGCGCCGGTCTCCACTTCGAGGAGCGGGTTGCCGCGGCGTGCGGCCCGTGCAATGCGGCCGACCGCGGCGCGGGCGCCCGCGGTGTCGGCGAGCGGGACCACGGGGCGGTCGGGCTCTATGTAGCCGAGTTCGGTGTACGTGGCGGTGGCGGGGCCCGTGAAGTCGACGAAGCTCTCGTCCCAGCCGGTCTCGGGGTCGGGTCCGTAGTGGTGCGGGATGCCGGGGGTGACCCAGAGGAGGGCGGGTGCGGTGACGGTGGTGCGGCGGCCGTCGGCGCCGCGGTACCAGCCGGAGCCCGCGCTGATGACGATGGCGACGTGGTGGTCGAGGGTGCGGGGGCCGACGGTGGGGAGCGTGCCGTGCTGGAGGCCGACTCCGAGGCAGACCAGGCCCAGTTTGTGGTGGGTGGGGCTGGGGGTGAAGTAGCGCATCCAGGTGTGGTACATCCGCGTCCCTCGTCATCCGTCGTCCGGCGTCGGCCGGCTCGTCCCGCACGGTCGTACCCAACCGTCCAACTTCCGTTGATCTTTGTCCATGGACCGGCCCGCCCGCCTGGGGGGAGGGTGGGGCACTGTTGACGTACGAGGACGGGCGGGGGCCGTGGCTGACTTCACGGTGGGTGAGACGGACTTTCTGCTGGACGGGCGGCCGGTGCGGCTGCTGTCCGGTGCGCTGCACTACTTCCGGGTGCACGAGGAGCAGTGGGGGCACCGGCTGTCGATGCTGCGGGCGATGGGCCTCAACTGCGTGGAGACGTACGTCCCGTGGAACCTGCACGAGCCGGCGCCGGGGCGGTTCCACGACGTGGAGGCGCTGGGCCGGTTCCTGGACGCGGCGCAGGAGGCCGGGCTGTGGGCGATCGTCCGGCCGGGCCCGTACATCTGCGCAGAGTGGGAGAACGGCGGGCTGCCGCACTGGCTGACGGGCCCGCTGGGCACGCGGGTGCGCACGCGCGACGGTGCGTATCTGGGGCAGGTGGAGCGGTGGTTCAGGCGGCTGCTGCCGCAGGTGGTGCAGCGGCAGATCACGCGGGGCGGTCCCGTGCTGATGGTGCAGGTGGAGAACGAGTACGGGAGTTACGGCTCCGACCAGGTCTATCTGAGCCGTCTGGCGGGTTTCCTGCGCGAAGTGGGTGTGAGTGTTCCGCTCTTCACTTCGGACGGGCCCGAGGACCACATGCTGACGGGCGGGTCGGTTCCGGGGGTGCTGGCGACGGCGAACTTCGGTTCCGGTGCGCGGGCGGCCTTCGACGTGCTGCGGGCGCACCAGCCGTCGGGGCCTTTGATGTGCATGGAGTTCTGGTGCGGTTGGTTCGACCACTGGGGTGCCGAGAAGGTCGTGCGGGATGCCGGGGACGCGGCGGCGGCGCTGCGCGAGATCCTGGAGTGCGGGGGGTCGGTGAACCTCTACATGGCGCACGGGGGTACGAACTTCGCGGGCTGGGCGGGTGCGAACCGGGCCGGTGAGCTGCACGGCGGTGAGCTCCAGCCGACGGTGACCTCGTACGACTACGGCGCTCCGGTGGACGAGTTCGGGCGGCCGACCGAGAAGTTCTGGCGGTTCCGGGAGGTTCTTGAGGAGTACGCACAGGGGCCGCTGCCGGAGGTGCCGGAGCCTGTGGCCCTGCTCGCTTCTTCCGTGCGGGTGGACTTCACGGGGTGGGCGCCGTTGGGCGAGGTCGTGGACGCGCTCGGCGGGGAGGAGACGGAGCGCGGGATTCCGGCGACGTTCGAGGAGCTGGGGGTGGGCCGTGGCCTGGTCCGCTACCGGGTGGACGTGCCGGGGCCGCGGCAGCCGTATCCGCTGGGTGTGCGCGGGCTGCGGGACCGGGCGGTGGTGTACGTCGACGGGGAGCGGGCGGGGGTGCTGACGGCCGAGGACGCGTATCTGGCGGAGCCGGTGGCGGGGCCGGCGGCGGTGGAGCTGTGGGTGGAGTCGCTGGGCCGGGTCAACTACGGGCCGCGGGTCGGGGAGTCGAAGGGGCTGACCGGGGGCGTCCTGCACGAGCGGCAGTACCTGCACGGGGTGCGGTCGCGGGGTCTCTCCCTGGAGGCGTTCGACGACGCGGCGGCGGTACGGAAGGTGCCGGTGCGGGCGGCGGTGGGGGGTGCGGCCGGGCTGTACGTGGGCGAGTTCGCCGTCCCCGCCTCAGGCGTCGGGGACGCGGGGTTCGAACTCCCGGGGTGGACAAGGGGGTTCGTGTGGGTGAACGGGTTCTGCCTTGGTCGGTACTGGCCGCAAGCGGGGCCGCAGGGGTCGCTCTATGTGCCGGGGGCGGTGCTCAGGGAGGGCGCCAACGAGGTGTGGGTGCTTGAGGTGGAGGCGAGCGCGGGGGACTTGACGGGCCGGGTGGGGTAGGGCTCCCACGAGGGCGTGCCGTCGGGGGGCGCGGCTCCGCGTGGGGTCGGCGGCGTCAGCCGCCCACGAGGGCTCGGGGAACGGCAGTTAGGGGCGCGGGGAACTGCGCGACCAGCCACGACGCACCCGCACGACGCCCACGCACCCACCCCGCCCCGCGACCGGGCACCAAACGGCAGGCATTTAGGGGCGCGGGGAACTGCGCGGCCAGCCACAACGCACCCGCAGGACGCACACCCGCCCCGAAAAGGAGGGGCGGGCGCCGCAAGCACCGCCGGCGACCCACCGGCCGGTGCCCGCGCACCCGCCCCTCCCCCAGACCCGGCCGGAGAGGCTAAAGC
>NZ_JBSGZD010000380.1:0-6698 GCF_053610825.1 Streptomyces sp. NPDC054863
GTCACGATGCCGGTCGACGACACCATGACGATCACGGAACTCGCCGGGGCGCTCGGCGTACGCACCTCCACCCTGCGGTTCTGGGAGGAGGAGGGCCTGCTCGCCCCCGAGCGGGTGACCTCGCTGCGCGCCCGCCGCTACGGGCCCCGCACCGTCGGCACGGCCCGCATCGTGCTGGCCCTGCGCGGCGCCGGATACGGCATCGCAGCAGTGCGCGAAGCCCTCACCGCGCTCCAGCAGGACGACGACCCCGTCGAGACCGCCCGCGTCCTCCAGGACCGCCTCGACCGGATCGCCGCCCGGACGGTGGCCCTGCTCCGGGCGGGCGCGGACCTGGCGGCCGTGGTCGAGCGAGCGGGCGGGCGGCCCTGACGCCCCGCCCGACTCACCAGGTCTTGCCTGCCTGCTCCCGGACCGTGCGGTTGAGCCGGTTGAAGAAGTTGGTCATCGCGATCTCCAGGGTGATCGCGCCCAGCTGCTCCTCGGTGAAGTGGTCGGCAGCGGCGTCCCAGATCTCGTCGGTCACGCCCGCCGCACCGTCCTGGAGCCGGGTGGCGGCCTCGGCCAGGGCGAGGGCCGCCCGCTCCTCCTCGGTGTAGAAGGGGGTGTCGCGCCACGCGACCACGTGGTGCAGCCGCTCGTCCGTCTCACCGGCCTTCTGCGCCGCCTGGGTCGTGGCGAATACGCAGGGGCTGCAGCCGTTGATCTGGCTGACGCGCAGGTGGACCAGGCCCAGCAGCCGCTGATCCGCTCCCCCGGCGTGAACCGCCTTGTAGAGGTGCTGAATTGCTGTGATCACGTCGGGATGGGCCGGGCTCGTCATGCGTGCTTCCATCGGTCCTGCTCCTTCATCGGTGAGTCATCGGTTACCTGAGCCCGTGCGGGCCCGTCATCCCCATGACGGAGCAGTCCCGAGGAAGGTAACAACATGTCCGACACCCGCCCGATGCACCCGACGGTCCCGGTGGCCGAGGCGTTCGAGGCCCAGCGCGACCGGCTGCGCGCGGTCGCCCACCGCATGCTCGGCTCGCACGCCGATGCCGAGGACGTGGTCCAGGAGGCCTGGCTGCGGCTCTCCCGCCAGGACGCGGCGACCGTCCACAACCTCGCCGGCTGGCTGACCACGGTGGTCGGCCGGATCAGCCTCGACGTCCTGCGCTCGCGCCAGACCCGCCCGGAGGCGTCCTACGACGACCGCCTGCCCGAGTTCGTGGTGACCCTCGACGACGGCCCCGCCCCCGAGGACGACGCGGTGCTCGCCGACTCGGTCGGGCTCGCGCTGCTCGTCGTGCTGGAGTCGCTCGGGCCGAGCGAGCGGCTGGCGTTCGTGCTGCACGACCTGTTCGCGGTGCCGTTCGACGAGATCGGCCAGATCCTCGGCAGGTCGACCGCCGCGGCCAAGATGCTCGCCAGCCGCGCCCGCCGGAAGGTGCGGACGACCGAACGGCCGACCGGCGTCGGGCGGGAGCAGCGCGAGGTGGTCCAGGCCTTCCTGACGGCGACGCGCCTCGGCGACTTCGAGGAGTTGCTGCGGGTTCTCGACCCCGAGGTGAAACTGACCGTCGACACCCCGTCCGGCGTGGTCGTCGCCCTCGGCGCCACCAAGGTCGCCGCCGGCGCCCAACTCTCCGCGGGCGCAGCCGCACAGGGCCGGACGGTGCTCGTCAACGGTCTGCCGGGGGTCGTTTCCTGGCGCGAGGACGGCACCCCGCTCTCGGTCCTCGCGTTCACCGTCACCGACGGCCGGATCACCCACATCACGGTCGTGATCGACCCGGCCAAGCTCGCGCTGATGGACCTGCCGGACCCGGCGTAAGTCCGGGCTCCCGAAAGGGGGCGGAGAGGGGTGTCAGAATAATGTCTCACTTACACGTGTATGTGAGACATTATTCTGGGGGGGGTGCTGCCGGGGCTCGCGAGGAGAACCCCTCCGGCGGCCTTCAGAGGCTCAACTCCTCCGCCACGGCGCCCTCTTCACGATGCCGGGGGCAGCGGCACGGCGGGTAGGCCATCGAGCCCGGCGGCAGATCGGGCAGCGAATCGCTCTCCCACGGCGGCACACTCCCGTCCCCCGCCGTCCGGCTGATCACCAGAGCGCCGTCGATGCCGAAGTCCTTGATCATGCGCGCGAGTTGCTTGCGTGCGTCACTGCCGAGCGGTCGCTGCTGCTCTCCGTTTTGCATTTTCTGATCCTTCATCCAGGTTTCGCCATATACGCGACGGCCGATCAACTACCGTCAGTGAGACAAGCGTTGCCGCACGGGGTCCCCGTCACAACGCCTGGGGCGTTCCAGTGGCCACGTGGCACACGAGGAGGACCGGTTGAGTACGCGAAACGCGGCAGGCGGAAAGGTCGCCACACCGGGCGAGACGTTCGGCAAACTCATCAAGCACCACCGGGAGTCGATGTTGCTGACGCAAGTCGCTCTGGCCGGCCAAATCCCGTGCGACCGCTCGCAGGTGGCCCGGGTCGAGGCCGGTACGCGCGTCCCGGACCTGCGCTTCGTGCAGGGCTGCTCGGCGGTATTCGGAACGGGCAAGACGCTGCTGAACCTGTGGCAGGAGATCGACTGGTACCCGGACGTACAACACCCGGACTGGTTCGAGCGCCGGGCGAAGATGGATGCGGAGGCGGTGGCGGAGCGTATCTACCAAACGCAGTTGATCCCAGGCCTGTTGCAGACCTACACCTATGCGCACGCACTGTTCTCGCAGGTGAGCACGGCCGCTGACGCGGAAGAGCAGGTGCGGGCACGACTCAGCAGGCAACACCGCTTCTACGCACCTGATGGGCCGCTCCTGATGGCCGTACTGGACGAGAGCTGTATCCGCACCGTGGTGGGTTCACCAGAAGTCATGCGTGAGCAGTGCTACCACCTGCTGAACGTGGGCAAGCTGCCCAACGTGCGCATCCAGATCGCGCCAGCCGACCGCCCGGCGATCAATCGCCCCAAGACCTCGATGGCTCTCATGTCACTTACCGACGGCCACAATTGGATCTACTCGGAGTCCCTGAAACAGGGGCACTTCAACGATGGTCCAGCCGAGTTCACGCGTCAGTTGCAGACCTATGATGTGCTCAGGGCGGACGCTCTGTCGGCTCCAGAGTCTGCCTCTCTGATCAGTGACGCGATGGAAGGGTACGACCAGCATGACCTCTCAGAACCTCGGCCCGACGAGCTGGATCAAGTCCAGCTACAGCGGCAACGACGGCGGCGACTGCGTAGAAGTCGCCCCCGGATTCCCCACCCACGTCCCCGTACGTGACAGCAAGAACCCCACCGGCCCCACCCTCCGCATCCCCACCCCGGCCTGGGCCACCTTCACCACGCACCTCAAGCGCGAGACGACGTAGCCCGCATGCCGACAACTCACGACCTCCGCACGGCGAGCTGGATCAAGTCCAGCTACAGCGGCAACGACGGCGGAAACTGCGTGGAAATCGCCCCCGGATTCCCCACCCACGTCCCCGTACGTGACAGCAAGAACCCCACCGGCCCCACCCTCCGCATCCCCACCCCAGCCTGGGCCGCCTTCACCGCCGCCCTCGCCGACGGCAGCCTCACCGCCTGAGCCGGACGGCTCCCTACGATCGCTCCGTCGTGGGTCAGTTCCGGCCGAGTGGAAGAAGCCTGCGGATCATCAACTCCGTCACCACCTTGATCACCGGGCCCGCCCGGGAGCGCGAGCGCTGACCGAGGTCCGTCGAACGGTGCAGCACCGGTTCCTCCCGGCGGACGACGCTCCGCCTGCCCGCCCGTTCCTAGGCTGGGATCATCCCCCAACCCAAGGAGCCCCCGGTGAATCGTGCACACAAGAACCTGGCCGAAGGAATCGTGACCTTCCTGGTCGGCCTGGCCCTGAAGCTGTTCGGGGGCGGGGTGGAGGTCCCGGTGGTGACGCTGCCCAAGGCCGGAGTGGTCCTGATGGTCATCGGCGGCGTCCTGGTCGTCACGGGACTGTTCCAGGCGGCACGCGGGGCCGGTGTCCCCAAGAACTGACCGACGGCTCGTGCCCCTCGGCCGACGGGCACGGGCCCCTCAGCTGGTGAAGAAGTCGCTCACCTTGTCCGCGAACTGCTGCGGGTGGCGCTCGTGGATGTAGTGACCACCGGGGAGCATGATCTGCGAGCAGTCCGGGATGCGGTCGGCCATCTCGGGGAGCTCCTCCTGGGACATGCCGCTCGCCGAACCACCGGTGATCAGCATCGTCGGGGCGACGATCTCGCCGAGGCGGTCGACCCACTCCTGCGGCGGGTTCCCGATCTGGGCCTGGATCCCGTCGATCGCGTTCTCGTCGTAGTCGACGGGACCACTTTCCGGAAGGAGGTCCTCCGCACCCTCGAAGGGGGCCGGAGTCTCCTCCAGTACCAGACGCTCCACCCGGTCCGGGTACTCCTGCGCCAGGAGGTACGCGACGATGCCGCCCATGCCGTGGCCGACCACCCCCGCGCGGTCGATCTTCGACTCCTCGATGAAGCCGAGGACGTCGTCCCGCATGAGCTCAAGGTCGTACTCGTCGGGCCAGTCGCTCTCGCCGTGGCCGCGCAGATCGAGTGCGTGCACCCGCCATTCCTCGCCGAGCGCCTGCCCGACCTTCTCCCAGTTCGCGGCGGAACCGCCGATTCCGTGAAGCAGGATTACCGGGTTGCCGTGCTGGTCGCCCCAGGAGCGGTACGCCATGCGTACGTCGCCCACATCGACGACGGAGTGATCTTCCATGACTCCGACGGTACAGGGGCGGCCCGGGTGCCAGGGTCGTCGGGTGACGTCCGTTATGCGCGGGGTGGGGCCGGCGGCGCTGGTCCTGGTGATGATGCTGGTGGGGTGCGTGAGCGCGGGTGGGGGTGACGGGGCGCTTCCCGGGCCGCCGCCGTCCACGGGTGCGTCGCCTTCCACGGGTGCGTCGCCTTCCACGGGTGCACCGCCTTCCACGGGTGCGTCGCCGTCCGGGCGGCCGGCGGAGAGTGGGCCGGGGCTGGCGGATCCGGCGAAGAAGGAGCTCGCGATGCGCCTCGTGTCGAGCGCGGAGAACTCCTCGCTGGAGTGGCGGAAGCAGTACCGCTACCTCCAGGACATCGGGGACGGACGGGGTTACACGGGCGGGATCGTGGGCTTCTGTTCCGGGACCGGCGACATGGCGAAGGTGGTCGAGCGGTACGCCGCCGCACGGCCGGGCACCGTACTGGAGAAGTTCCTCCCCGCCCTGCGGAAGGTGAACGGGTCGGACTCGCACGAGGGGCTTGAGGGACCGTTCGTCGAGGCGTGGCGGCGGGCCGCCGACACCGATCCGGCGTTCCGGGCCGCCCAGGACGCCGAGCGGGACCGGGAGTACTTCGATCCGGCCGTGCGGCAGGGGACGGCGGACGGGGTGGGGGCGCTCGGGCAGTTCGTGTACTTCGATGCGTACGTGATGCACGGGGCGGGAGACACTCACGGGTCCACCGGGTTCCGCACGCTGCGGGAACGGGCGCGGCAGCGCGCCGCGCTGCCCGTGGACGGGGGCGACGAGCGCTCCTACCTGCACGCCTTTCTCGATGTACGGGTGGCCTCGATGAAGCGTGAGCCGGCACACCGGGACACCAGCCGCATCGAGACGGCCCAGCGGGTTTTCCTGCGGGCCGGGAACCTGGCGCTGCGGACGCCGCTGCGGTGGAAGGTGTACGGGGACACTTTTCGGGTCGGGTGAGGGAAATGTTCCTGCGACCCTTGAGGGAGCTGTGAGCGCCGTCCCCGAAGGAACTGTGGGCGCCGTCCTTGAAGGAACTGTTCCGGCCGGACCCCCGTCGAAGGGTGGTCCGGCACCCATGACCGGCCCCGGAGGTCCCATGCAACTCACCCGTCGCGCCCAGAACGCCGCCCGCGCCCTGCTGGGCCTCACGCTCGGCTCCGTGCCGGCCACCAGCATCGCGGCGCCCACGGAGGAGGACGGGGCCAGGGCCTCCGCCTCGTCGGGGCTGCGGGATCCGGAGAAGAAGGAACTCGCGATGCGGCTCGTGTCGAGTGCGGAGAACTCTTCCCTGGAGTGGCGGAAGCAGTACGAGTACATCGAGGACATAGGCGACGGGCGCGGGTACACGGCGGGGATCATCGGTTTCTGCTCCGGGACCGGCGACATGCTGGAGCTGGTCGAGCGCTACAGCGCCGCCGAGCCCGGCAACGTACTGGAGAAGTACCTCCCCGCCCTGCGGGAGGTGAACGGGTCGGACTCGCACCAAGGGCTCGGCCCCCGCTTCGTAAGGGACTGGCGCAGGGCCGCGCAGGACGAGGGGTTCGAGAAGGCGCAGAACGAGGAGCGGGACCGCGTCTACTTCGATCCGGCCGTGCGGCGCGCGCAGCAGGACGGGCTGGGGACGCTCGGGCAGTTCGTCTACTACGACGCGATGGTGATGCACGGTGCGGGCGGGCGCGACGGATTCGACATGATCAGACGCAGTGCGCTGGCGAAGGCGGCGGCGCCTTCGCGGGGCGGTGACCAGGGTGCGTATCTGAATGCCTTCCTGGACGTGCGCAGGAGCACGATGAAGCGCGAGGCCGCGCACGAGGACACCAGCCGGATAGACACGGCACAGCGGGTCTTCGTGAAGAAGGGGAACTTCTCGCTGCGCACGCCGCTGGTGTGGAAGGTGTACGGGGACACCTTCAGGGTGGCCTGACGGGACGTCAACAGGCGGTGGCCGTACGGGAGTTCCGTACGGC
>NZ_JBSGZD010000381.1:0-6605 GCF_053610825.1 Streptomyces sp. NPDC054863
CCTCAGAGGTTCCGGGCCCCTCCTCCGTACGCCTACCCGTCCTGCTTCCCCGCTCCCACCGGAACGTCAGCAACACTTCTCCGTGCCGGATGCCCAGGTCGAGGCCGTCGACCGCGACGACATCGCCGTACCGCTCGCGCGGTCCGTGCACTGCCACCGTGAGTGCTGTCATGGGTGACCGGAAGGGGCGCGCACTCAGGCGTTCCGCTCCGGCCCTGCGGCCGTCCTTCGCCTCCTTATGTCCTGCGAACCACCTCCTTATGTGCTGCGAACGGCGTACGGCATCTTCTGTGCGGCAGAATGAGCCTGCCCCTCAGATCACGGCAGCTACGGAACGGCGATATGACGACGACAGCGGTTGACGACATGTCAGACGACGTGTCAGCGGAGACGGAAGAGCGGAACGGCACGGGCCGCATCGGGGCCGGGCGGGCGTTCTCCTGGCTGCTGATCATCACGGGAGCAGCAGGACTGTTCGCCTCGTGGATCATCACGATCGACAAGATCAAGCTGCTGGAGGACCCGAACTTCACGCCCGGGTGCAGCCTCAACCCGGTCGTCGCCTGCGGCAACATCATGAAGAGCGACCAGGCCGCCGCCTTCGGATTCCCCAATCCGATGCTCGGCCTCGTCACGTACGGCATGGTGATCGCCATCGGTGTCGCCCTCCTCGCCGGGGCCCGCTACAAGCGCTGGTACTGGCTCGGCCTCAACGCGGGCACCCTCTTCGGCGTCGCCTTCTGCAGCTACCTCCAGTACGAGTCGCTCTACACGATCCGCTCGCTGTGCCTGTGGTGCTGCCTCGCATGGGTCGCGACCATCGTGATGTTCTGCTACGTCACCGTCCACAACCTGAAGCACCGGATCCTGCCGGCGCCGAAGTGGCTGCGGAACGGGCTGGTGGAGTTCCACTGGGTGGTGCCGGTGCTGTGGATCGGGGTCATCGGGATTCTGATCCTCACCAACTGGTGGAGTTTCTGGACCAGCTGAGCCCGGCCCCGGGGCAGCCCTCGGGGCCGACCGGCCGGATTGTCAGTGGCCTGACCTAGGCTTCAGGTTGTGGAGCCCGATCTCTTTACCGCAGCCGCAGAAGAACGCCAGGCCAACGACCCGTCCAGCAGTCCCCTGGCCGTCCGGATGCGCCCGCGCACCCTCGACGAGGTCTTCGGACAGAAGCACCTCCTCAAGCCGGGCTCGCCGCTGCGCCGCCTGGTGGGGGAGAGCGGCGGCGGACCCGCGGGGCCTTCGTCCGTGATCCTCTGGGGGCCGCCGGGCACCGGCAAGACGACCCTGGCGTACGTCGTCAGCCAGGCGACCCGGAAGCGGTTCGTCGAACTGTCCGCGATCACCGCGGGCGTGAAGGAAGTACGGGCCGTCATCGAGGGCGCCCGCCGCGCGTCGGGCGGTTTCGGCAAGGAGACCGTCCTCTTCCTCGACGAGATCCACCGCTTCAGCAAGGCCCAGCAGGACTCGCTGCTGCCCGCCGTGGAGAACCGCTGGGTGACGCTGATCGCGGCCACCACCGAGAACCCGTACTTCTCGATCATCTCGCCGCTCCTCTCCCGCTCCCTGCTCCTCACCCTCGAATCCCTCACCGACGACGACCTGCGCGGACTGGTCCGCCGGGCGCTCACCGAGGAGCGCGGCCTCGGCGGCGCGGTCACGCTGTCCGAGGACGCCGAGGACCACCTGCTGCGCATCGCGGGCGGCGACGCCCGGCGCGCGCTGACCGCCCTGGAGGCGGCGGCCGGAGCGGCGATCTCCAAGGGGGAGGAGGAGATCACCCTGGAGACGGTCGAGGAGACCGTCGACCGGGCCGCCGTGAAGTACGACCGCGACGGCGACCAGCACTACGACGTCGCCAGCGCCCTCATCAAGTCCATCCGGGGCTCCGACGTGGACGCCGCACTGCACTACCTGGCCCGGATGATCGAGGCGGGCGAGGACCCCCGGTTCATCGCCAGACGGCTGATGATCTCCGCCAGCGAGGACATCGGACTCGCCGACCCGACCGCCCTGCCCACGGCCGTCGCCGCCGCCCAGGCCGTGGCCATGATCGGCTTCCCCGAGGCGGCGCTGACCCTGAGCCACGCCACCATCGCGCTCGCGCTCGCCCCGAAGTCCAACGCGGCGACCCTCGCCATCCAGGCCGCCCAGGCCGACGTGCGCCGCGGCCTGGCGGGCGCCGTCCCGCCGCACCTGCGCGACGGTCACTACAAGGGCGCCGCCAAGCTCGGCCACGCCCAGGGATACGTCTACCCGCACGACGTCCCCGGCGGCATCGCCGCCCAGCAGTACGCCCCGGACGAGGTGCACGGCAGGCAGTACTACACACCCACCCGGTACGGGGCGGAGGCCAGGTACGCGTCCGTGGTGGAGAAGGTGCGCGAGCGGCTGAACGGGCAGGGGTGAGGACGCGGGGCTACGCTCCGGAGCATGGTCCGAGGTCTGCCGGTGCTGTTGCTCTGCTCCGCGGCCCTGACCGCCTGCCACCACGCCGAGACCCCGCCGGAGCGGCCCACGGCCGTCCCGTTCACCAGTCCGGGCTTCCCGCCCACCGCCGACGGGGCCCGCACCCGGCTGGCAGGCCTCACCGTCGAGTGGGGCACGCACTGGGCCACGTACAAGAGGGCCGAGTTCGGCGAGACCTGGTCGGACGAGACCGACGCCCCGGGCGGGCGCAACGGCTGCGACACCCGCGACGACGTCCTCCACCGCGACCTGACCGTGCTCCGCCGGGGCGACCACGACGCGTGCGTACCCCTGTCCGGAGTGCTCCGCGACCCGTACACCGGGCGCGAGCTGCCCTACACCTACCGGCGTGCCTCGCAGATCCAGACCGACCACGTCGTGCCGCTCGGCGCGGCCTGGCGGGCGGGTGCCTGGGCGTGGACCCCGGAGAAGCGGCTCACGTACGCCAACGACCTCGACGTGCTCCTCGCCGTCGACAAGCAGGCGAACCAGGACAAGAGCAGCAAGACCCCCGACAAGTGGAGACCGCGGCGGGGATACTGGTGCGAGTACGCCCGCCGCTGGACCGGCATCAAGGCGAAGTACGCGCTGACGGTGTCCCCGCCGGAGAAGGCCGCGCTGTCCGAGATGCTCGGGACCTGCTCCTGACGGCCCGGTCCGCAGCATCACACCCGGCCTAGTACAATCGACCGAAGCGCTGCGTCCCGTGTCCGGTCCCGTACCGGCATCACCAGAACGGGACATGCAGCCGGAACCCTTCTCCGGGCAACCGTGAGTGAGGGATCCAGGAGCGTCGCGCACCGTTGAAGGTGTCGCGGGCAGCCCACCATCCTAAGGATCGGTGGGCCACTCGCGTGCTGCACATAGTGCCCAGACCAGGGAGCGGCTGCCCGTCCAGCGATGGAGGGGTTTCCCCGGCTGCGGATGCGACCTCCCTTAACCCTGGTGAAGCCGTATTCCATTCAGATAGAGAGGTTGGTTCGTGCCGAACCAGTCCCGCCCCAAGGTCAAGAAGAGCCGCGCGCTCGGCATTGCGCTGACGCCGAAGGCCGTCAAGTACTTCGAGTCGCGCCCGTACCCGCCCGGCGAGCACGGCCGCGGTCGCAAGCAGAACTCGGACTACAAGGTCCGTCTGCTGGAGAAGCAGCGTCTGCGCGCCCAGTACGACATCAGCGAGCGCCAGATGGCGCGCGCCTACGACCGCGCCAAGAAGGCCGAAGGCAAGACGGGCGAGGCGCTGGTCGTCGAGCTTGAGCGTCGCCTCGACGCCCTGGTCCTGCGTTCGGGCATCGCCCGCACCATCTACCAGGCCCGCCAGATGGTCGTGCACGGTCACATCGAGGTCAACGGCGGCAAGGTCGACAAGCCGTCGTTCCGCGTCCGTCCCGACGACGTCGTGATGGTCCGCGAGCGCAGCCGCGAGAAGGTCCCCTTCCAGGTCGCCCGTGAGGGTGGCTACGACACGGACGGCGAGACCCCGCGCTACCTCCAGGTGAACCTGAAGGCCCTGGCCTTCCGCCTGGACCGCGACCCGAACCGCAAGGAAATCCCGGTCATCTGCGACGAGCAGCTGGTCGTCGAGTACTACGCCCGCTGATTCAGGCGTAGTCCTTACGCACTTGCGTGCACTGCCCGTCGTCTTCCCGCTCCTTCACGGAGCGGGAAGCGGCGGGTTTGCGCGTTGCGGGGGCAGCGCCAGGGCGCGCGATATCCGGTACGGAGCCGTGGCCCCGGCGCGATAGGCTCGCGGAACGACTTTTCGTATACGTCAATGCCGCACACGCCTGATCCGTATACGCCAATTTCGACCCAACAGGGAGCGCATCGTGTCCGGTGGAGAGGTGGCCGGCATCCTGGTGGCCGTCTTCTGGGCGATTCTCGTCTCCTTCCTCGCTCTCGTACTGGTGAGGCTGGCGCAGACGCTCAAGCAGACGACCCGGCTGGTGGCCGAGGTGACCGAGCAGGCGGTACCGCTGCTGTCCGACGCCTCCGCGACCGTGCGCTCCGCGCAGACCCAGCTGGACCGGGTCGACGCGATCGCCTCCGACGTACAGGAAGTCACGTCGAACGCGTCCGCGCTCTCCTCCACCGTCGCCTCCACCTTCGGCGGCCCGCTGGTCAAGGTCGCCGCCTTCGGGTACGGCGTGCGCCAGGCGATCGGCCGCAAGAAGACGCCGGAGCCGCCGGCTCCGGACCGCCGTACCGTGATCGTCGGCCGGACCCTGCGCTCCTCTGCTCAGCGGGCGAAGCGGAACGGCCGGAGTTCCCGCGGATCTAAGGACTGACGCAGCGATGTTCCGCCGTACGTTCTGGTTCACCGCAGGCGCAGCCGCCGGCGTGTGGGCCACCCAGAAGGTCAACCGCAAGATCAAGGCGCTGACCCCCGAGAGCCTCGCCGCACAGGCCGCCGACAAGGCGGTCGAAGCGGGCCACAAGCTCAAGGACTTCGCGCTCGACGTGCGGGCCGGCATGGCCGCGCGTGAGGCCGAACTCGGCGACGCGCTCGGCCTGGAAGCGGCACCCGACGACGCGCGAGCGCTTCCTGTGCAGCGCTATGCCGCTGCCCTCGAAAACCACCCCAACTCCCCGTACCGCAACGGGAATTCGTACAACCGGAATGAGGACCACTGATGGAGTCGGCAGAAATTCGTCGCCGCTGGCTGAGCTTCTTCGAGGAGCGCGGTCACACCGTTGTCCCTTCGGCGTCGCTCATCGCGGACGACCCGACTCTGCTCCTGGTCCCGGCCGGAATGGTGCCCTTCAAGCCGTACTTCCTGGGTGAAGTGAAGCCGCCGTGGCAGCGCGCCACCAGCGTCCAGAAGTGCGTCCGCACCCCGGACATCGAAGAGGTCGGCAAGACCACCCGGCACGGCACGTTCTTCCAGATGTGCGGCAACTTCTCCTTCGGGGACTACTTCAAGGAAGGGGCCATCCGCTTCGCCTGGGAGATCCTGACGAAGTCCGTCGACGACGGCGGTTACGGCCTCGACCCCGAGAAGCTCTGGATCACCGTCTACCTCGACGACGACGAGGCCGAGCAGATCTGGCGCGAGAAGATCGGCGTCCCCGCCGAGCGCATCCAGCGCCTGGGCAAGAAGGACAACTACTGGTCGATGGGCGTCCCCGGACCCTGCGGCCCGTGCTCGGAGATCAACTACGACCGCGGCCCCGAGTTCGGCGTCGAGGGCGGCCCGGCCGTCAACGACGAGCGCTACGTGGAGATCTGGAACCTGGTCTTCATGCAGTACGAGCGCGGCGCCGGCATCGGCAAGGAGGACTTCGAGATCCTCGGCGACCTCCCGTCGAAGAACATCGACACGGGTCTGGGTCTCGAACGCCTCGCCATGATCCTCCAGGGCGTACAGAACATGTACGAGACCGACACCCTGCGCGTCGTCATGGACAAGGCCACCGAGCTGACCGGCGTGCGCTACGGCGCCGCCCACGGCAGCGACGTCTCGATGCGCGTGGTCGCCGACCACATGCGTACGTCCGTGATGCTCATCGGCGACGGCGTCACCCCCGGCAACGAGGGCCGCGGCTACGTCCTGCGCCGCATCATGCGCCGCGCGATCCGCAACATGCGCCTCATGGGTGCCACCGGACCCGTCGTCCAGGAACTCGTCGACACGGTCGTCGACACGATGGGCCAGCAGTACCCGGAGCTCATCACCGACCGCCAGCGCATCCTGGGCGTCGCCCTCGCCGAAGAGGCCGCCTTCCTCAAGGCCCTCAAGGGCGGCACCAACATCCTGGACACCGCCGTCACCGAGACCAAGGCCGCCGGCGGCCAGGTCCTCTCCGGCGACAAGGCGTTCCTGCTCCACGACACCTGGGGCTTCCCGATCGACCTCACCCTCGAAATGGCCCAGGAGCAGGGGCTTTCGGTGGACGAGGACGGCTTCCGCCGCCTGATGAAGGAGCAGCGGGACCGCGCCAAGGCCGACGCCCAGGCCAAGAAGCACGGCCACGCCGACATGTCCGGCTACCGCGAGATCGCGGACGCCGCAGGCGAGACCGACTTCATCGGCTACTCCAGCACCACCGGTGAGTCCCGCGTCGTGGGCATCCTCGTCGACGGCACCCCCTCCCCGGCCGCCAGCGAGGGCGACGAGGTCGAGATCGTCCTGGAC
>NZ_JBSGZD010000382.1:0-6515 GCF_053610825.1 Streptomyces sp. NPDC054863
CGTCCGCGCAACCCTGCGCAATAATTTCACGGGTTACCCCCTCCACCCCCCCCGCGAATTCGTCTGAGCCGGCCCCCCCCCCGGGCCGGCACGCGCCCCGCCGGGGCCGGGACGGGACGGGGCCGGGCCCGTCCCGCTCCCCGTCCGGACCCACCCACTCCCCGCATCGAGCCATGCAGAAAGGCAGCGAACCGTGCGCACCGTCATCGTCTCCGGCGCGTCCAGCGGAATCGGGCACGCCACCGCCGAGCGCTTCGCCCGCGACGGCGACTTCGTCGTCAACCTCGACGTGCACGCCCCGCCCGCGGACACCGTGACCGGCCCCCGGGAGGGGGGCGGCCACCTGCGCTGGGTCTCCCAGGACGTCGCCGACTGGGAGGGGGTACGGGCGGCCGTCGACGGGATCCGAGCCGAGCGGGGCCGACTCGACGTGGTCATCGCCAACGCGGGCATCAGCGTGCGCCACAGCATCCTCGACCTGACCGAGGCCGACGCCCGGCGCACCCTGGACACCAACCTGATGGGCGTCCTCGCCCTGTGGCGCCACAGCGTGCCGCACATGCTGCAGCAGGGCGGGGGCGTGCTGCTGGCCACCGCGTCGGTCAACGGCATGCGCGGCTACCCGCTGTACGCCGACTACAACGCGTCGAAGGCCGGTGTGACCTCGCTCTGCCAGACCTTCGCCGTCGAGCTGGCCCCCATGATCCGTACCGCCTGCGTCGCGCCAGGCGCCGTACTGACTCCCATGCAGCGGGCCGAGTACACCGACGCCATGCTCGACGAGGTCAACGCGCGCATCCCGGCCCGCCGCCACGCGCGGCCCGAGGAGATCGCCGACGTCTTCGCCTTCCTGGCCTCGCCGCAGGCCTCGTTCGTCTCGGGCCAGCAGTTCGTGGTGGACGGCGCCGAGACCGCCGGAGCCACCACCGCGTTCTTCCCCGGGCCCACCGAGCCGACGCGGTGACCGCTCCCACGCCCGTACCAGACACCCGAGTCCTCAGTTCCGTAGGAGTTCCACGATGACCGCCATGACCAGCCGCCCCGAGCTCGTGCCGGACGCGCCACAGGACGTGGACCTCGCGGACCCGCTGCTGCACGCCCGCCACGACCTGGGGCCGCTGTGGCGGCGGCTGCGGGCGGAGGCCCCGGTCCACTGGCAGCCGGAGAGCGGCGACAGGCCCGGGTTCTGGGTGATCAGCCGTCACGCGGACGTCGTCGCGGTCCTCAGCGACCAGCAGGCCTTCACCTCCGAGCGCGGCAACGTCCTCGACACCCTGCTGGCCGGCGGCGACTCGGCCGCGGGCAAGATGCTCGCCGTCACCGACGGCGGCCCGCACAAGGCGCTGCGCAGTGCTCTGCTCAAGCCGTTCTCGCCGCGCGCGCTCGATGTCGTCGTGGACAGCGTGCGGCGCGGCACCCGGGCCCTGGTCCAGGAGGCGGTGGAACGGGGCACGGTGGACTTCGCCGAGGACGTCGCCGCGCACATCCCGCTCGCCGCGATCTGCGACCTGCTCGGAGTGCCGCTCGCCGACCGACGGCAGATCATCGAGCTGACCTCGTCGGCGCTGTCCTCCGCGGACGGCGTCCTCTCGGAAGAGGCGACCTGGTCGTCCCGCAACGGCCTGCTGTTCTACTTCTCGGAACTGGCCGCCGAGCGCCGCAAGAAGCCGCTGGACGACGTGATCAGCCTCCTGGTGACCAAGGAGATCGACGGCCGCCCCCTGTCGCACGAGGAGATCGTCTTCAACTGCTACAGCATCATCATGGGCGGCCACGAGACCACCCGGTTCGCCATGGTCGGAGGGCTGCACGCGCTGATGCGGAGCCCCGAGCAGTGGCGTGCGCTCAAGACCGGGCAGGTGAGCACGGCCTCGGCGGTCGAGGAGGTGCTGCGCTGGACGACACCCGCCCTGCACAGCGGCCGTACCGCCACGCAGGACGTCTTCCTCGGCGGGCAGTTCGTCGAGGAGGGCGACATCGTCACCACCTGGATGTCCTCGGCCAACGGTGACGAGCGGGTCTTCGAGAGGCCCGACGAGTTCCGTCTGGCGCGCACCCCGAACAAGCACCTGTCGTTCGCCCACGGGTCGCACTTCTGCCTCGGCGCGTTCCTGGCCCGCGCCGAACTGGCGGCCCTGCTGGAGAGCCTGCGCGAGCTGGTCGCCTTCGGTGAGCCCGCGGGCGAGCCGGGTTACGTCTTCTCCAACTTCCTGAGCGGCTTCTCGTCCCTGCCGGTCACGCTCGTACCGGAGGGCGGCCCGGCAGCCTGAGGGACCACCCACCGCACGCCACCCACCGCACGCCACCCACGAACCGCCCCGTGCGGCCCTGTCACCGACAGGGCCGCACGCGGTGCTACCGCACCGAGAACGCCGCCAGTTCCTCGGCCACCGCCTTCACCACGGCCTGGGCCTCGCTCTGCGGGAAGTAGTGCCCGCCGGGCAGGACGTGCATCCGGTGCTCGGCCGTCGTGTACAGGTTCCACGGCGCCACGTGCGCCGCCGGAGACACCTCGTCCGCCGCACCGGCGAAGGCGACCAGCGGGCAGCCCACGGCGGCCGGGCGCGGGATGCGGTAGCCCTCCGCGAAGACCATGTCGCTGCGCACCGCGCGCAGCAGGTCCCGCAGGAAGTCCGGGAATTCGAGCAGTTCCTCGGGCAGCCCGCCGCTGCCGCGCAGCCAGGCGATCAGCTGGGCGTCGTCGCCGTCCGCGACGGACTCCCTGTGGAGCGGGACATGGGGGGCACGCGACCCCGACACCAGCAGGACGCTCGGCGGTCGCAGCCCCGCCCCCTGCTCGATCTCCCGCTCGATGCGTCGCGTCAGCTCGTAGCCGAGCAGGGCGCCGAAGCTGTGCCCGAAGAGCGCGTACGGCAGGGTGAACTCTCCGCGCAGCCCCTCGAACAGGGCTTCCACCAGCGAGTCGAAGGACTCCGGCAGGGGTTCGTCGATGCGGGAGCCGCGGCCGGGCAGATCGACCGGCGCCAGCTCGACCCCCTCGGGCAGGTACGGCCGCCAGGGGCTGAAGGTGCCGCCGCCGCCGCCGGCGTGCGGCAGGCAGATGATCCGTGACCGGACGATGCCGGTGGAGTGCCGGGCACCGATCCAGTCGACGGAGGCCGGGGTGGGGTGGTTCGAAGCGCGCATGGGCCCAGCCTCGACACCGGCGCCTACGCCGACCAGGCAGAGGTGCGGCAACTTGAGCGAAATTCGGCTGGTCGAAATGCCGCCGGGCCACGGCCGAGTTACCGGCCGCTTGCCTGGCAGGGGCGGGGGGCGCGCGCGATGCTGCGCAGCAGGCGGGCACGTGCACCGCGCCCCGTGCGTACCGGACGTGCCGCACCTCCCTGACCTTCCGAGAGGACAAGTACGTTGGGTATACCGGACCGGGGCCTGCTGGAGTGGCTGGACGAGGCGTCCACCGAGCGCGGCCTGTACTACGCGAACCGCAACGACGACTGGGACTTCTCGTCCTACCGCGACCTGGCGGAGCTGGTGCTGCGGACCGCAGCCGCGCTGCGCGCCAAGGGCGTCCGCGAGGGCGACTCGGTGGGGCTGGTGCTGCGTTCCAGCCCCGGCTTCGTCGCCGGCTTCTTCGGCGCGCTGGCGGCGGGCGCGACGCCGTGCTCCATCGCCCCGCCGTTCGCCTTCCAGCGGGGCGACGAGTACGAGCGGCACGCGGCCCACCTGTTCGAGACGGCCCGGCCCCGGTACACCATCTGCGACGACGAGTCGCTGGAGCGGATCCGCAAGGTCACCGCGGGGGTCGGGGTGCCCGAGCCGGAGGTCTTCGAGCAACTCGTCGCGGGCGTCGCGCCGTTGGAGCGGCCGCTGCCGCTGCCGGAGACCGCGCTGATCCAGTTCACCTCGGGCTCCAGCGGATTCTCGCGCGGCGTGCGGATCTCCCCCGACGCCCTGCGGGCCAACCTCACCGGCATGCGCCGCTGGATCGACTGGACCCCGGAGCGCCCCGGCATCAGCTGGCTGCCCGTGCACCACGACATGGGCCTCGTGGGCTTCCTGCTGAACGCGGTCGTCACCGGCTGCGACGGCTGGATGATGCAGCCGGACGACTTCATCCGCTCGCCGCTGCGCTATCTGCGGTGCATCAGTGAGCACGGCGCCGCCATGACGGGCATGCCGAACTTCGGGCTCGCCTACATCCTGCGCCGGGTCAAACCCGCCCAGCTGGAAGGGCTGCGCTTCGACACGATGCGGTCCGTGATCATCGGGGCGGAGCGGGTCGACCCGAAGGTCCTGGAGGACTTCCACGCGCTGCTGGGGCCGCACGGTCTCGACCGCGGCGCACTGCTGCCCGCGTACGGCGGCGCGGAGGCCACGCTGGCGGTGACCGGCCTGCGGCCCGGTACGGGCTGGTCGACGCAGGTGCCGGACGACGGGGACGCCGCGTCGCTGGCCGGCACCGCGGTGGTCGGCTGCGGCCCCCCGCTGGAGGGCCGGGAGGTGCGGATCGTGTCGGAGGACGGCGAGGAACTGCCGGACGGGCAGGTCGGCGAGATCGTCGTCACCGGGGTGTCGATCGCCAGTGGATACGTCGGCGACGAGGGCTCCGCGTCCGGCACCAGCCTCGCCGCGGGGACGCTCGAATCCGGTGACGCGGGCTTCGTGCGCGACGGGCAGCTGTTCGTGATCGGCCGGCTCGGCGACGGGCTCAAGGTCAGCGGAAAGATGGTCTTCGCCGAGAGCCTGGAGACCCTGCTGCACCAGCGGGGCATTCCCGAGCGCCGGATCGCCGTCCTGCTCGGCGTCAGGGACGGACGCCCCACGGGCGTGGCCGTCTTCGGCGGGGTGCAGGACGGCTGGCGGGAGGCCGCCCACGAGGTCCTGTCCGAGTGGCTCGGCGATGCCGACCTGCTGACCGTCGAGCTGCCCCGCGGCGGCATCGCGGTCACGTCCAGCGGCAAGCCCCGTCGCCGGGTCGTCTGGAAGGCGCTGTGCGCGGGGGAGTTCACCGATGCCACCACTCCGCTGACGGGGGCGTGACCAGGACGGGAGAGCGGGCACGAGGGCGGCACCGCCCACCCTGCGGAGCGTCACCCATCAGTGTGTCCTAGACAATGGTGTGCGCCGCACACTATGGTGTCTCACGTGTCCGTAGAAGAGCTGACTCTCGCCCAGGCCCATGAACTGCGCCGCGGGACGGTGGTCCTGGCCTGTCTGGCGCTGCTCCGGGAGCCGAGCTACGGCTACGCGCTCCTGGAGACGCTCAACGGTGCCGGGGTCTCCGTCGACGGCAACACCCTCTACCCCCTGCTGCGCAGGCTGGAGAAACAGGGCCTGCTCACCAGCGAGTGGAACACCGAGGAGTCCCGGCCGCGGAAGTTCTACCGGGTGAGCCCCGACGGCTCCCTGGTCCTCACCGGCCTGGTCCGCGAGTGGCAGGACCTCTCGGCCACGATCGCACGACTTACCAAGGAGAACGGATGAGCACCAGCACTCTCACCGAGCGCTACGTGGACGAGGTCGTCCGGCGGCTCCCGGCCGACCAACGCGACGACATCGGCGAGGAGTTGCGCACCACGATCGCCGACACCATCGAGGCCCGCAGAGAGGCGGACCCGCAGTCGGCCGAGCGCGAGGTGCTCACCGAGATGGGCGACCCCGTCCGGTACGCGGCCCGCTACTCGGGCCGGCCGCTCGCACTGATCGGGCCGGACCACTACCCCGCGTACATCCGCCTTCTGGTGCTGCTGCTGTCCACCGTGCTGCCCGTGCTCACCGGCCTGGCCGTACTGATGGAACTGGCCGACACCGGCAACGTCGGCGCGGCCGTCGGCGAGGGCGTCACCACCGTGCTGACGCTTGGCGCCCAGATGATCGCCGTACTCACCATCGCCTTCGCCCTGGCCGACCGGTTCCGCAGCCGCGACGGCGAACCCGTCCGCAGCACCTCGTGGACCCTCACCGACCTGCCCGAACCCCGGAAGAAGGACAAGGGAGGCATCGTGGTTGCCCTCGGAGCGGCCTGGTACGCGCTGCTGATCTCCCTGGCCGTGTGGCAGCACGTCGCGAAGCCCTACGGGGTCGACGGCAAGGGCGGTGGCAAGGGGGTCGAGGTGCTCGACCCGGCCCTGTGGTCGGGCTGGATCTGGCCCGTACTCCTGGGCCTCGCCGGGATGCTGGCGATCTCGGCGGCCCGGATCACCGTACGGGGATGGACCGTTCGTCTCGCGGTCCTGAACGCCGTGGCCCAGGTCGTGTTCGCCCTGCCGTTCGCCTGGGTCCTCCAGCAACGGATGCTCTTCAACCCGGAGTTCCTGAAGACCGCTGCCACGGACGCACTGACCCAGCAGGTCTACTCGGGTCTTGCGGTCATCGTGCTCATCCTCGGCGTGAGCGCCGTGGTGACGGGCTTCCGCCAGGCCCGGCGCTGAGCCGGGGCTCCCGGTGGCACCGACCGTGTGGACGACGGCGCGTGCGTCGAGCGATTCGGGCGCGGCCGACGGGTCGACGTACGGCGCCGCGCCGGTGCCCGACGCGCCGGTGCCCGGGTG
>NZ_JBSGZD010000383.1:0-6514 GCF_053610825.1 Streptomyces sp. NPDC054863
GACCATGGCCTCGTTCAGGAAGTCGACCTTGAGGCCGTCGAGGCCGTGGTCCCGCACCAGCCGCAGGCAGGTGCGGACGACGTGGGTGCGTACTTCCGGGTGGCGGGGATCGAGGACGTGGGCTCCGGGTACGCCGGCGGGGGCGGGGGCGAAAGGGGCCCAGGTCCCGTAGCAGTCCGCCCGGGGGCCCAGGAGCAGGGGGGCGACCCAGAGCATGTAGCGCAGTCCGCCGCGGCGCACGCGGGCGACGTGGCCGGTGAAGTCCGGGAAGGTGGCGGGGTCGGGGGTCCAGTCCCCCACGCCCGCGTAGCCGCGTCCGCTGCCGAGGCGCTGCCAGCCGTCGTCCACGATCAGTGTGCCGAAGCCCAGGTCCGTGGCGAGTGCGGCCTGGCGTTCGACCTCGGCCGCGTCGATCTGCTGGTTGAAGGCGTACCAGGTGCAGTACAGGGGCAGCCGGGCCGCCTCCGGAACCGGCATGGGCGCCGGCAGCCCGGTCGCGTACCAGGTGCGGAGCGTGCTCAGGGCCGCAGCCACCGACGGGCTGCGGGGTACGAGGAGGAGACGGTGCGCCGTGGCGGAGGCCGGGAGTCCGAGGTGCACCACGTGCGTGTCGTTCTCCTCGGACACCCCGAAGCGCAGCGTGACTTCGGGCACCGGATCGGCGGCGGCGAAGGTGAGGAGGGTGGCGCCGGTGTGGTCGTAGAGGCAGCCGGCGGCCAGCCCGTCGACGAGGCTGACCCTGGACCGTCCCTCCCAGTCGGCGACCAGGGTGCGGCTCCAGCCCGCCTTGGGGTGCCAGTATCCGGCGGCGTCCCCGAGGGGGGCCGAGAGCCGGACCTCGACCGCGGCCCGGGGGGCTTCGATCTGCAGCATGAGCAGGCCGCCGGGGAGTACGGACAGGGTCCGGACAGGATCCGCGCCGTCGGCGAGCACCGCGATCTCCACCGTGTCGAGCAGGGGCTCGAAGGGGGCCGGGGCCAGTCCGGCGGTGGTCACGGCCTCGAACCCGGCCTCGAACCCGGCCTCGGACTCGGACCCGTGCTCGGACCCGTGCTTGGGCTCGGACCCGTGCTCGGACTCGTAGGACAGCATGCGCACCTTCACTCCTTAACGGCTCCGGCGAGCAGGCCGGAGACGAAGTGGCGTTGGAGGACCAGGAAGACGAGTGCCATGGGGATGGCGGCGACGGCGGTTCCGGTGAGGATCGCGCCGTAGTCGGTGTCGTCCACGCCCTGCAGCGCGGCGAGTGCGACGGGGATCGTGTACGAGGCGCTGTCCCGGAGGACGATCAGCGGCCAGATGAAGTCGTTCCACTGGAAGAGGAACAGGAAGATGGCCAGGGCTGCCAGGGCCGGTCTCATGGGCGGCACGACCACCCGCAGGAAGAGCCGGAACTCGCCGCAGCCGTCCATGCGCCCGGAGTCGAGCAGTTCGTCGGGGAGGGCCGCCATGGACTGGCGCATCAGGAAGATCCCGAAGGGCAGTGCCAGGTTGGGCATGAGCACGGCCTGGTAGGTGTTGAGCCACTCCCACTGCGCCATCATCTTGAACAGGGGGATCAGGGTGACCTGTTGGGGGATGACCAGCCCCAGCATCAGCACGCCGAACAGCCGGTCGCGCCCTCTGAAGCGGTACTTGGCGAAGGCGTAGCCGGCCAGTGTGCACACGACGCCCGCGCAGACGGTGTAAAGGGCCGCGACGAGCAGGGAGTTGAGCACGACCTGCCCGAAGGACGCCGCCTCCTGGAGGGCGGCGAGATTCTCGGCCAGGTGGTCGCCGGGCAGCAGCGGCGGCGGTGCGGCGAAGATCTCGTCGGAGCTGTGCGTGGCGGCGACGACGAGCCAGTAGAAGGGGAGGAGCACGGCGGCGAGCGCGATGGCGAGCCCGGACGTGAGCATGATTCCGTGGCCTGCGGACCGGCGCCGGGCACGGGCTCCCGGGGGCCGGGTGCGGGCTCCCGGCGGCCGGGTGGCACTGCTGGAGGGCTGCTTCATGACTTGTCTCCCAGGACCCGGAACTGGATCAGGCCGAGGACTCCGATGAGCACGGCGAGCAGGTAGGCGATGGCCGATGCGTAGCCGAAGTCGAAGTAGGTGAAGGCGTTCTGGTAGAGGTACACGCCGATGGTGAGCGTGGCGTTGTCCGGGCCGCCCCGGGTGAGGACGTACGGCTCGTCGAAGATCTGCAGGGTGCCGATGGTGGAGAGCACCGTGGTGAGCAGGATCGCCGGTCGCAGCCCCGGGAGCGTCACGTGGCGGAAGGACTTCCAGGGGCCCGCGCCGTCGACCGCGGCGGCGTCGTAGAGCTCGCGCGGGATCGTCTGGAGCCTCGCGAGCAGGATGACCGCGTTGTAGCCGGTGTAGTGCCAGGTCAGTACGGAGCCGAGGGAGATCTGCGCCCACAGCGGGTCGGTGAGCCAGGGGACGCCGCCGATGCCGAGGTGCGAGAGCAGCCAGTTGACCAGCCCGTACTGCTGGTTGAGGAGTACGGAGAACATGACTCCGTAGGCGACGAGGCCGGTGATCATCGGCAGGAAGAATCCGAGCCGGAAGACCGCACGCGCACGCAGGAGGGCCGAGTCGAGTGCGACGGCGAGTCCGGTGGCGAGGGCGAGCATCACCGGCACCTGGATCAGCAGGATGATGCCGGTGTTCTGCAGGGCGGTCCAGAAGAGCGGGTCGCCGAGCAGCCGCCGGTAGTTGTCGAAGCCGACGTAGGCGTCGGCCCCGTCGACGGACTTGAAGAGGCTGAGGACGAAGGACCAGCCGATGGGGTAGAGCTTGAACGCGGCGAACAGGAGCGCGGCGGGAAGCACGAAGGCGTACGGTGCGAGACGGCGCGCCCTCGGACGCGGGCGTGCGTCCCGTCTCCCTCGCCGTGGTGTTCTCCGTGGTGCGGGCGCGGTGCGTGTCCGTGTGACGGGCATGGTCATCGGGCCACCTTGCGTGCGGTCTGCGCGGCGAGCTGGTCGGCGGCCCGGCGCAGTTCGGTGGCCGGGTCGGCCCCTCTGAGCAGAACCCTGGTCTGTGCGTCGGTGACCGCCTTGAGCGCGCGGGCGTAGTCGGAGGTGTAGTTGAAGGCCGGGGAGCCGGCCTTGAGGGCGCCGAGGAAGACTTCTCCCTTGCGCCGGCCGCTGAAGAATTTCGACGGCTGGTGGAAGACGGGGTCCTCGTACGCCCCCAGCAGGGCCGGGGCGATGCCCTTGTTCCGGTAGATCTGAACCTGGGACTGCGGACGGGTGAGGACGAACTCGACGAACTTCCAGGCCGCGGCCTGATGCGGGCTGGTGCCCGAGATGGCCAGGTGGGTGGAGTTCACGGTGGCGGCCCGGGTGCCGCCGCGTCCGACGGCGGGCGGGAGCCGTACGCCCCAGAGTCCGGCCTGGTCGGGGACGGTCTCCTCGATGACACCGCCGAACCAGGTCGGCAGGGGCAGCACCGCCGCGGTGCCGCTCTTGATCGAGCTGATCAGCGCGTTCCAGCCGCCGGAGAGGTCGTTCACCAGGCCGGCGTCGTTCATCCTCTTGATGAGCGTCATGGCCCTGACGGCTTCGGACGAGCTCACCATGATGTCGCCTTCGAGATTGAAGTACGTGGTGCCCTGCAGTTGGAGCAGGAGCTGGAAGAAGTTGGCCGAGTCCTGCTGCGAGGCGGGCTTGTCGATGCCGAGCAGGTACTTCCCGGTCTTCTTCTTGATCTTCACGCCTGCTTCGACGGCGTCGTCCCAGGTGTCGAGTGCGTCCACGTCCACGCCTGCGTCCTCGAAGACGTCGCTGCGGTAGTAGAAACCACCCGAGTTGGCCTCCCAGGGCAGGGCGTCGACCCGCGAGCCGTCCAGGGAGACCGTCTCCCACAGGCCGTCGGCGAAGGCCGTCCGGTACTTCCCCGCGCCGAGCGGACCGAGGTCGGCGAGCTGCCCGGGGAACCGGTCCGTGTACGCGGGCAGGTAGTCGACGCCGATGTGCAGGACGTCCGCGAGACCTGCGCCGTTCGCCGCCATCGAGGTGGTGATCTTGTCCCAGATGGCCGGATTGCCGATGTCCTGGACCGTGACCCTGATGCCCGGGTGCAGCTTGTTGAACCCCGGCACCAGAGCCCGCATCTCAGCGGCCGGCCCTGCCCAGCTCCATACCGTGATGTCACCCTTCGCGGGGTCCCCGGCCGAACCGGTCCGCGCGCCCGACGAGCAGCCGGTGAGCCCGCCCCACCCCGCGCTCACGGCGAGGGCCCCGCCAAGTCCCATCACTCTGCGACGACTCATGTTCATGCGCGACCACCTCTGCCTGCGGCTCGGACGCCGACTCCGCACAACAGGGGGGCCGACGCAGGGAGTTAACAAGGCGTCACATTTCTTTGCAAGACATCGATGAAAACTTTCAGCGGGATTTTCCTTCTCTGATTGCACGACTCTTGAAAGAGAGCGGGGCGGCGACTAGCTTCCAGCCATCCGCCCTCCACCGCCCGCCCTCCCCCGCTCATCCGCTCCCCATCGCCCATCCGCTCTCCATCGCTCTGGAGTGAGTCAGCCTTGAGACGCACCCGCCCCGCACGCCTGGCGACCCTCGCCGCACTGGCGACCCTGGCCCCGCTGACACCCCTGACCCTCGCGGCTCCGGCCGCGGCGGATCCCGCGCCGCTCGGCATCGAGAACCCCGGCTTCGAGAAGGGGATCGACGGCTGGACCGCCACGCCGGGCGCCGGTGTGGCCTCCAACTACCCCCACGGGGGCTCGAAGTTGGCCTACCTCGACGAAGGGGACGGGCAGCGGTTCGCACAGAAGATCACGGCATCAAGCGGCGGAACGTACGATTTCTCCGCCTGGATCGCCACCGGCGGCCCCGGCGGACGGTTCGTCGCGCGGGTCAACGGCGCCGCAGCCGCGTCGGTGGTCCTGCCGGGCCGTCCCACCTATGCCCGCTACACCCTCAGCCGGATCGCGCTGCGGAGCGGCGACGAGCTGGAGCTCGCCTTCGAGTCGGGCAGCGGCTGGGTCAACGCCGACGACCTCATGGTCTCGCCCTCCTCGCCCGTCGACCCCGTGGTCTCGTCCTCCGACCCGAAGATCGCCGAGATGTTCGCCTGGGCGAAGCGCAAGGCCAACAGCTGGGTGCAGCAGCCCGGTTCGGGCGGACCGCTCAACGTCGACGAGCGCAACACCACCGGCACAGGTACGGGCGTGTACGGCCCCTCCTACTGGGCCGGTTACGCCCACCGCAGCGGCTACTACGCACGCGACACGGCCCACCAGGTCGGCGGCGCCGCGATCCTCGGCCTGCGCGACGCGAACAAGGCCATGCTCACCGCCTTCGCGGCGTCGGCGACCGAGGAGCACGCCTACTACCCGGCGTGGTCCTTGAACTTCGACAACAGGACGTACCTGTCCATCGACTACCGCAGCCCCGCCTCCTTCGTCCGCGAAGTGCCGGCCACCTTCGAACTGGTCGAGAAGGCGAACGCGGCCTACCGCTGGAGCGGGGACGGCGCGTACGTCAACGACAGCACCCTGTGGGGGTTCTACCGCCACGCGACCGAGGAGTTCGTCGAGCGCCACGACAGCGGCAGGCCCAACGGCATCGCGGAGGGCACGGGCAGGGGCATCTTCGCCGGAGCCGCCAGTTACAACGAAGCCAGTGACGAACCCCTCGCCGAAGCGGGCGACGCCGTCGGCGCCCAGTACCAGGCATTCCGCGCGATGTCCGCGCTGGCCGCGAGCAAGGGCGACAAGGACCTGGCCAAGGAGTTCCGGAAGAAGGCCGACAGACTCAAGTCGTACTTCAACTCCACCTGGAGCGGCGCCGGTTCGGGAGCGTCCATGGTCCGCGCCTACACCACCGACGGCGCGGCGCTCACGGGCTGGGGCAAGGAGAACAGCTGGTTCATGCCGATGAAGCAGATCATGGATCCCGGCCCGCGCACCGACAGCTACTTGAACTACATCGACGAGCAGGCCGGTGGCGACGGCAGACCCGCGAACATCGAGGCCATCTCCTACCTCCCCGACACCTTCTTCGCCTACGACCGCAACGACACCGCGTGGAAGTGGATGCAGTACGTCTACGACAGGCGGGGCGACCAGCACCCCGTCAAGAGGCAGGGCCCCAACGGCGACTACCCCGAGGTCTCCTACACCCTGCTCAGCCAGACCGTCGAGGGCCTGATGGGCGTCGAGCCCGACGCCCCCGCCAAGTCCCTCAGCACCCGGTCCCGCATGCCGTCCGGCACGGACTGGCTGCAGATCAAGGACATCAGGATCGGCGGAAACACCTTCACGCTGCGCCACGACGGGGCGAGCAGGTCGACCCTGACGAACGACACCGGTGCCGACAGCTACACCTGGGAGGCCCGCTTCCCGGGCAGGCACGCCACGGTCAGGGTCGACGGGAGGAACCGGCCGGCGAAGACCAGGGAGATCAACGGCAGGACCTACAGCTACGCCGAGGTCTCCGTCGCCCCGCGGCGGAGCGTCACCGCCGAAGTCTCGTAGTGCCTCTGCCCCCTGCCGGTCACCTCGGTGG
>NZ_JBSGZD010000384.1:0-6505 GCF_053610825.1 Streptomyces sp. NPDC054863
GGCGACGGCAAGAAGAAGCCCACTCCCACCCCGACCGGCAGGAACACCGGTGCACCGGCTGCCGGCGGAAAGACCACGGGTGGCAAGGGCGGCAGCGCCGCGGGCGGCGGCTCGGCAGGGACCAACCCCGGGGGAGGGTCGGCCGATTCAGGCGGTGCGGCGGCGAACGGCGGCGGCGCGGGCGGCTCGCGCGGCCCTCAGGGCGGCGGTGGCAACCCGCCGCCTGCGCCCCCGGCCCCCGTCTGTCACGGCATCGGCGCCGGAAAGTACAACTGCGAGGTCTGGCGCACCTCGGACTCGATCCGGGCGGGCGGCGACCACGCGGGCAAGCTCAACGCGGGCACCAACTACTTCTACTGCCAGGCCAACCTGGGCCGCCGCGTCACCTACGGCAACTGGACGAACGTCTGGTGGGCCAAGACCGACGACGACAGCGGCAACACGAATGTGTATGTGAGTGTCGTGTACCTCAAGGGCGGGGACAACGACAAGGCGCTGCCGGGGCTGCCCACCTGTTGAGCCCGGGGCTGATCCGGGGCCCGGCGGCCGTCGTGTGCCTGCGGGTTCGTCGTGGCCGGTCGCGCCCGCACGGCGGAGCCGCAGATCGACACTGCCCCGCGCCCCTAGGAGCAGGGCCGGATCTCGCCCGAGCCGCGGGGGACGAGGCGGGTCTTCAGGACTACCTGGGACGGTTCGGCCGCCACCCCGTCGAGGCGGCTGAACAGCAGGTCGGCGGCGGTGCGGCCGAGCGTCGCCGCGTCCTGGGCGACGACCGTGACGCCGGGGACGAGCAGGTCGGCCAGCTCGAAGTCGTCGAACCCGACCAGGGCGACCGGGCGTTCGCGCCCCGCCAGGACCCGGACGACGGTGACCGTCACCCGGTTGTTGCCCGTGAAGACCGCCGTCACCGGTTCGTCCGCCGGGTCCAGCATCGCCCCGGCAGCGGCCCGCACCCGCTCAGGGTCCGTGGAGCCGAGCGCCACCCATCCCTCGGCCACCGGCAGCCCCGCGTCCTCCATCGCCGCGTGGTAGCCGCGCAGCCGCTCGGTCGCGGTGTGGATGCGCGGCTGGTCGCCGATGAACCCGATCCTGCGGTGGCCGTGTGCGATCAGGTGCGCCACCCCGTCGCGGGCGCCGCCGAAGCTGTCCGACCGTACGACATCGGCGTCGATCCGCCCCGGCGGACGGTCCACGAACACCGTGGCGACGCCCGCCGCCATCTCCGGCTCCAGATAGCGGTGGTCGTCCCCGGCCGGAATCACGATCAGTCCGTCCACCCGGCGCGCGCACAGCGCGAGCACCAACTCCTGCTCGCGGTCCGGGTCCTCGGCGCTGGAGCCGTTGATGAGCAGGGCGCCGTGGGAGCGGGCGACCTCCTCCACGGCGCGGTTCAGCGGGCCGTAGAACGGGTCGGCGAGGTCTTCGAGCACCAGGCCGATGCTGGCGGTGCGGCCCTTGCGCAGGACGCGGGCGCTGTCGTTGCGGCGGAAGCCCAGGGCCTCGATGGCTTCCCTGACGCGCCGTTCGGTGTCGGGCGTCACTCCGGCCTCGGCATTGACGACCCGCGAGACGGTCTTGAGGCCGACGCCCGCGCGGGCGGCCACGTCCTTCATGGTCGGCCGGTTGCCGTAGCGGCGCTGGGGCGGCAGGGGGCGCTGGGACCTCGCTGCGGCGGAAGGAGGAGGTGCGGTGTCGGCCACGGTGCGCTGTCCTGTCGGTCGTCGGCGTGGGGGATGCGGCGGTGCGGCACCGAGCATAGGGCCCCGATGCCTGGACAACGTTGTCAGCAAAATGGAGACTGGCCCAGTCCTCTGATCTTTTCCCTTCCTCTTCCTCCTGGAGATGCACGCCGATGCACACCGAGTTCACCGACCTCGTCGCCGCGCTCGACATCGGCGGCACCAAGATCGCAGGTGCGCTGGTGGACGACGCCGGCCGGATCCGGCTGAGGACCCAGCTGCCGACGCCCGCGAAGGAGGACGGGGGCACGGTCATGGGCGCGGTGGACGCGGTGCTCGCCGAACTGAAGCAGTCGCCGCTCTGGCCGCAGGTGCGCGCCGTGGGCATCGGCAGCGCGGGCCCCGTCGACGCGTCCGCCGGTACGGTCAGCCCGGTCAACGTCCCCGGCTGGCGCGGCTTTCCGCTGGTCGCAAGGGTGGGCGCGGCGGTCGGTGGGCTTCCGGTCGAGCTCGTCGGCGACGGCGTCGCGATGACCGCTGCCGAACACTGGCAGGGTGCGGCCCGCGGCCACGACAACGCCCTCTGCCTGGTCGTCTCCACCGGGGTCGGCGGCGGCCTCGTGCTGAACGGCACCCTCCACCCCGGCCCCACCGGCAACGCGGGCCACATCGGTCACATCAGCGTCGAATTGGACGGCGACCCCTGCCCGTGCGGTTCGCGCGGCTGTGTCGAGCGCATCGCCAGCGGCCCCAACATCGCCCGCCGTGCCGCCGAACAGGGCTGGCGCCCCGGCCCCGACGGCGACACCACGGCGGCGGCCGTGGCCGCGGCGGCCGGGGCCGGGGACCGGATCGCCCTCGCCTCGTTCGAGCGGGCCGCCCAGGCCCTGGCGGCGGGCATCGCCGCCACCGCGACCCTGGTGGAGGTGGACATCGCGGTGATCGGCGGGGGAGTGGCGGGAGCGGGCGGGGTGCTCTTCGACCCGCTGCGGTGCGCCCTCAAGGACTACGCGGCGCTGTCCTTCGTACGGGAACTGCAGGTGGTTCCGGCCCAGATGGGCACGGACGCGGGCCTGGTCGGCGCGGCGGCCGCCGCCCTGCTCGGCACGGGGCGGAGCGGGGGCGAAGGCCGCCGTACCCGCTGAACCACTGAACCACTAGACCCCCGGGGCTCAGCAGCTCAGCTTGGCGTCCGCCCAGTCGGCGTGGTCGTACGTGGTCCCGTCCCCGCCGTCGGTGACCACGAGCCGCACCGTCCGCGCACCGCTCACATCGGCCGAAAGGGGCTGCGGGGCGCGGGAGTTGTCGAGTACGCCGGTCGAGGCGGCCTTCTTGCCGTCGGCCCACACCTCGAAGGCGACCGTGCCCCTGGTGCCCGACTCGTCGTCGAGGCCCACCTGCGCGGTGAAGGTGCTGCACTTCCCACCCGTGTAGTACTCGGCCTCGCTCGCCGCGTGGACGCCGAGCCCCTTGGCGAAGACCTGACCGCCGACGGTGAGCGGCCTGCCGTCGCCCGCCCCGGCCTCGCCGTTGCTGAGGTCCTTCTCGATCGGGCCCCATCCGTTGGCGGAGGTCAGCGCGCCGAGATCACTGGCGTACGAGGCCCCGCCGGGCGGCGTCACCACGACCCGCACCCCGGCAGGAACGGACGTGGTCAGCCGCTGCCCGGTGACCGAACGGTACGAGGCCGTGAGCGTCAGGTCGTAGGTGCCCGGCTCGGTACCTGCCGGTGCGACGGCCGTCCAGCCGGTCCGCAACCGCTTGCCGGCGGGGAGCGTCGCAGTGGTGCTGCCCGAGGTCGCGCGGATCTTCCACTCCGCGGGCCCCGTCAGCTTCACGGAGAGGTTGAGCACGGGCGTACGGCCCAGGTCGGTGACCGTGGAGGTGAACTTCGGCCGCTGTCCCGCCTCGATCAGCGAAGGACCCTCCGTGGCGAGTTCGAGCACCGGCGGCAGCTGCTCCCACTTCTTGTCCGCCGACACCCGCAGCAGGACGGTGCCGTGCGCGGGCACCGTCGCCGCGAGGGTGCCCGCGGTGTGCCCCGTGGTCTTCCGCCACAGGTCGCGTACCCGGTAGCCCTTGGCGTCGGGCAGGCCGACGGCCTTCGCGGTGGTCGCGATGCGCTGCGGGCTGCCGGTCTCGTTGAAGAGCGCCACGGCGCGGCTGCCGTCCGCCATCTCCTTGGCGACGACCCACCGGCCGCCCTCGGAGGTGACCACGGCGCCCTGCTTGCCGAGCTTGTCCTGGTCGACGGCGATGACTTCCCTGTTCGACAGGATGTCGAAGGTCTCCGGGGTGGCCTTGCGCAGGTCGGAGCCGATCAGCAGCGGGGCCGCCATGATCGACCACATGGAGAAGTGGGAGCGGTACTCGGTGGCGGTCATGCCGCCGTTGCCGACCTCCAGCATGTCCGGGTCGTTCCAGTGCCCGGGACCCGCGTACTGCGCGAGCGGCAGGTTCTGCTTCATGATCGACAGCATCGAGGACCAGGTGTCCCGGATGTCGAAGGTGGTGCGCCACATGTGGCCGACGTCCTTGCCCCACTCCCAGGGCTTGTACGAACCCCACTCGCAGAGGCTGTAGAGGATGGGGCGGCCGGTCTCGGCGGATGCGGCCTGCAGCGCGTCGCGCATGGTGGTGTACCGGAGCATGAAGTCCACGCCCTCGTTGTTGCAGTTGTCGTACTTGAGGTAGTCGACACCCCACTCGGCGAACTGCTTCGCATCGCTGTACTCGTGGTTCAGGCCGCCCGGCATGCCGACGCTGTCGCAGGTCCTCGTACCCGCGCTGCTGTACAGGCCGAATTTGAGGCCCTTGGAGTGGACGTAGTCAGCGACCGCCTTGATGCCGTGCGGGAAGCGGACCGGGTCCGGCACCAGCTTGCCCGCCGCGTCGCGCTCCGGCTTCGCCCAGCAGTCGTCCAGGTTGACGTACTCGTACCCGGCCGCCTTGAGTCCCTTCTCGACGAAGATGTCGGCGATCCCCTTGACCATGGCCTCGTTGAACTCGGCCCGGCAGTAGGTGGAGTTCCAGTTGTTGAAGCCCATGGGCGGGGTGAGGGCGAGGCCGTCGGGCAGCCGCGGTTGGGCAGCGGGAGAAGGCGCGGGGGCGACGGCGGGTGCGGGCGCGGCGACGGCGGCCGGTGCGGCGAGGCCTGCGGCGCACAGCAGGGCGGCGGTGAAGGCGCCCGCAACTCTTCGGCCGCGTAGGCGGGTTGGCGGAACCTGACGGATGGTGGGGCGGGTGGGCGTGCGACGCATGAGGAATTCCTCCGTACTCGTGGCGGTCACGGACGAGGGGTGGATGACATGTGCGTGTCACTGATGCATCGATGCGCGCTTACGGTAGAGCGTGTTCGACACTGTGGGAAAGAGGGCCTGAGGGGTGCGGATGTGTTGGGTTGTGCGGGAGGGAGGGGGTGGTGCAGGTCCGGCCCCGGGCGGCCTCGTGCATCACCGTTGGCGGGGGCGGGTAGGTGCAGCCGATGACCACGTACGAGGACCCGCTCGCCGAGGCCCGCCGCCTCGCCGAGCGCTACGAGCTCCAGCCCCTGCCCGTGGAGGGCGGATTGTTCCGCAGGACCTGGGCGGGGCCCCCCGACGCGTCCGGCCGCCCGTCCGGCTCGGCGATCGTGGTGCTGTTGACCTCCGCTCCGGGCGACTTCTCGGCCCTGCACCGGCTGCCCGCCGACGAGGTGTGGCACTTCTACCGGGGCGACCCGCTGGAGCTGCTGCTCCTGGCCCCGGACGGCACCGACCGCCTCGTACCGCTCGGCGACTTCGCGCGGGGCGGACCCGCGCAGTACGTCGTCCCGGCCGGGACGTGGATGGGTGCGCGGGTCGCGGCGGGCGGCCACTGGTCGCTGTTCGGAACCACGATGGCCCCCGGGTTCCAGCCCGCCGACTACGAGGGCGGCGACCCGGAGCTGCTCGCCGCCCGCCATCCCCAACAGGCCGTACGCATCCGGGAGTTGTGCCGCCCGGACGCCCCGCTCGGCATGACCGGAGGCGAAGGCGATGAATGAGACGACCGTACGGGACGCGAACCTGCCCGACCTCACCGGACGCATCGCCCTGGTCACCGGGGCCGGCGGACTCGTCGGCGGGGGGATCGCCGAGCGGTTCGCCGCGGCGGGCGCCGGGGTCGTCGCCCACTTCCGGCACGACGAGAAGTCGGCCCACGCGCTCGTGGCCCGGATCGTGGACGCCGGCGGGCAGGCCCTCGCCGTACAGGCGGACCTGACCCGCGAGTCCGAATGCGAGCGGCTCGTCGAGACGGCGGCCGACTGGCGCGGCGGGCTGGACGCGCTCGTCCACAACGCCGGCATCCAGCCCGTCCAGGACCTCACGGACATGACCGCCGACGACTGGCGGCAGATGTACGACACCAACACCACCAGCGCCTTCTCCTGCACCCGTGCCTCCGCACCTCTCCTCGCCGCGCGCGGTGGCGGCAGCATCACCCACATCGCCTCGATCGAGGGGAGTCAGGCGACGCCGGGCCATGCGCACTACTGCGCGTCCAAGGCCGCCCTGATCATGTTCGCCCGCTCGGCAGCCCTGGAGTACGGCCGCCACGCCGTCCGCGTGAACACCGTCTCGCCGGGGCTGATCGAGCGCCCCGGGCTCGCCGACGACTGGCCCGACGGCGTACGCCGCTGGTCGGAGGCGGCGCCCCTGGCGAGGCTCGGCCGGCCCGACGACGTCGGCAACGCCTGCGTCTTCCTCGCCTCCGGCGCGGCCGGGTGGATCACCGGTACGAACCTGGTGGTGGACGGCGGGGTCAGCGCACGCCCCACCTGGTAGCCGCTCCGGGCGGGCCGGGGC
>NZ_JBSGZD010000385.1:0-6500 GCF_053610825.1 Streptomyces sp. NPDC054863
GCCGGGAGCTTGCGGACCTAGGGCCGAGGGGGGAGTGCGCGGGACGCTAGTCGCGGGCCTTCGCCAGCTTCTGCCGTACGACACCGACGACGATCAGGAACACCGTCAGCGCGCTCGTCCCCGCGAGCTGCATGCGCGTGTCCGGCTGGCGGAGCATCAGGACGAAGATGGCCGCCATGCCCGCCAGCGCCACCCAGGTGAGGAACGGGAAGAGCCACATCCGGACCACCAGCTTCTCCGGCGACTCGCGCTCGGTGCGGCGGCGCAGGAGCAGTTGGGAGACCGCGATGAAGACCCAGACGACCAGGATCAGCGCGCCGATCATGTTCAGCAGCCACGGGAAGACCTTGTCCGGGCTGATCCAGCTGAGCGCCACGCACACGAAGCCGAAGACCGAGGAGCACAGGACGGCGATCCGGGGGACTCCGCCGGACAGCTTGCCGAGGAGGGCCGGGCCCTGGCCGCGGGAGACGAGCGAGTACGCCATGCGGGAGGAGCCGTAGATGTTGGCGTTCATCGCGGACAGCAGGGCGGCCAGCACGATCACGTTCATGATCTGGCCGGCGGCCGGGATGCCCAGGTGGTCGAGGGTCGCGACGTACGGGCCGATCGAGGCGACCTTCGGGTCGTCCCACGGAACGAGGGTGACGACGACGGCCATCGAGCCGATGTAGAAGATCGCGATGCGCCACATCGCGGTACGGACCGCCTTGGCGACGCCCTGGATCGGGTTCTCGGACTCGGCCGCGGCGATCGTCACCGTCTCCAGGCCGCCGTACGCGAAGACCGAGGCGAGCAGACCGATGATCAGGCCCTCGCTTCCGTTCGGGAAGAAACCGCCGTCACCGGTGAGGTTGGTGAGACCGGGAGCCGCGGTGTCGCTGCCGGGCAGCACGCCGAAGATGGCGAGCAGGCCGATGATCAGGAACAGCGAGATCGCGCCGACCTTCAGCGCCGCGAACCAGAACTCGAACTCGCCGAAGTTCTTCACCGCGGCGAGGTTGGTGCCCAGGAAGATCACCATGAAGAGCGCCACCCAGGCCCACTGCGGGGTCCCCGGCAGCCAGCCCTGCATGATCTTCGCCGCGCCGATGCCCTCCAGGCCGACGGCCACGCACAGCAGGAACCAGAACGCCCAGCCCGACGTGAAGCCCGCCCACGGCCCGATCGCCCGCTCGGCGTGCGCGGAGAACGAGCCCGAGCTCGGGTTCGCCGCCGACATCTCGCCCAGCATCCGCATCACCAGCATGACGAGCAGGCCGGATATCGCGTACGCGATGACGATGGAGGGACCCGCGGCCGCGATGCCGGCACCCGACCCGACGAAGAGCCCGGCACCGATCACCCCGCCGAGGGCGATCATGGAAAGGTGGCGCTGCTTGAGTCCGTGGCCGAGCGAGGCGCCGGCCGACCCCGCTTCGGCCGGTGAGGCGTCGGCCGGTCCTGTGTCGGCACGTGGCGGGGGCGGGGGCGCGGAGGTCCGAGACATGGGCGTGCCCTGTTCACTAGCTGAGACGGTGGGGGAGCGAGCTGAGAGAGGGACACAGTCTCGGCATGCATACCGCTCAGAGGGAACACTCGACCGCTATACGGACACCACGCTCACACATGGTGAATGTCTAGGCACGCTTCGCGCGCAACTCCCGCACCAAGGACACCAGCAGTACGGCCACGGTCGCACCCGCCGACCACAGCAGCTGCGGCCGGGCCGTGTCGTCGAGGAGCATCAGCACCAGTACGACACCCATGGCGGCCAGCGCCGCCCAGGTCAGGTACGGAAACGCCCACATCCGGAGGGTCAGCCGCTCCGGCATCTCGCGCTCGATGCGCCGGCGCAGCTTCAGCTGCGAGACGGCGATCAGGGCCCATACGAAGAGCAGTACCGCGCCGACCGCGTTGAGCATGTAGAGGAAGACCGTGTCGGGCCAGAGCAGGTTCAGTACGACGGAGACGAAGCCGAAGGCGACGGAGGACAGGACCGCGCGGCGCGGGACGCCGCCCGGGCCGATCCGCAGCAGCCCCCTGGGAGCCTCGCCGCGCTCGGCCAGCGAGAAGATCATGCGGGACGAGCCGTAGAGGTTGGCGTTGAGCGCCGAGAGCAGGGCCACGAAGACCACGATGTTCATGAGGGTGCCGGCCGAGGGGACGCCGATGCGGTCGAGCACCGCGACGTACGGACTCAGGCCCGGAGCCATCGAGTTCCACGGCAGCAGCGTCACGATGACCAGCATCGAACCGACGTAGAAGAACAGGATCCGGAAGACGGCGCTGCGCACGGCACGCCCGACCGCGCGGGCCGGGTCGTCGGTCTCGGCGGCGGCGATCGTGACGACCTCAAGACCGCCGAACGCGAAGACGACGGCGAGGACCCCGGAGATGACCCCCGACCAGCCGTGCGGCAGGAAACCGCCCTGGCCGGTCAGGTTGGCCGTGCCGATCGGGTCGGTGTCGGGCAGCACGCCGAAGATGGCCAGCAGGCCCAGCGCCAGGAACAGCACGATCGCGCCGACCTTGAGCGCCGCGAACCAGAACTCGAACTCGCCGAAGTTCTTCACCGCGGCCAGGTTGGCGACCGTGAAGACCACCATGAAGATCAGCACCCAGGCCCACTGGGGCACCCCGGGCGCCCACCCGCCTGCGATCTTCGCCGCGCCGGTGGCCTCCACCGCCAGCACCACGACCAGCAGGAACCAGTACAGCCAGCCCACGCTGAACCCGGCCCACCGGCCGAGCGCCCGCTCCGCGTGCACGGAGAACGACCCCGACGCCGGCATCGCCGACGACATCTCGCCCAGCATCCGCATCACCAGCATCGCGATGGCGCCCGCGATCAGGTAGGAGAGGACGATGCCGGGACCGGCCACGGCAATACCGGCGCCCGAACCCACGAACAGGCCGGCGCCGATCACCCCGCCCAGGCCGAGCATGGTCAGATGGCGCTGCTTGAGCCCGGCGGACAGGGGCTCCTGCTCGCCGGGGCCGGGCGTGCGGAGCTGCTGGTCTTGCATGGCGCTCGTACTCTCGAAGGACCACGGAGGATCGGTGGAATTTGGCGGGACTCCACAGTGTCTCCCTGTTCGGCCGCCACGCGCAAAAGGTATCTATTGCTCTCCGCCGCCAGTGACGCGCGTCACGTCGCCCGACTCCGGCCTCGGGCGCTTTGTACGAACCCCACCAAGCCTCTGTTCTCCGCTTTGTCGGCGCTCTAGGGTGATCGGGCGGCGGGCCCTGGGTAACGTCGCCATGTCGTCCCCACCCTTCTTCCTTTCTTCCTTCTCTCCTGCGGAGTCCCGATGAGCACTGCTGCCGTAACCACCCGCCCCGGCGCGGTCCTTGCCGACCTGCTGCCCGCCAGTCGCGTACGAGACATCGCGCTCGTCGTCGGCGGCGCGGCGCTCACCGGCATCGCGGCCCAGATAGTGGTGCCCGTCCCGGGCACCCCGGTGCCGGTCACCGGGCAGACCTTCGCCGCGCTGCTCGTCGGTACGGCCTTCGGCGCCCGCCGCGGCTTCCTGGCACTGGCGCTGTACGCACTGGTGGGCATGGCGGGCGTGCCGTGGTTCAAGGACGGTACGTCCGGTGCGGGCGGGGCGTCCTTCGGGTACGTCATCGGCATGCTGCTGGCCGCCACCGTCGTCGGCGCGCTGGCCAGGCGCGGCGGCGACCGCTCGGTGCTGCGGACCGCGGGCACCATGGTGGTCGGCTCGGCGATCATCTACGCGGTCGGCGTCCCGTACCTGATGGCCTCGACCGGCATGGGTCTGACCGCGGCGCTCGCGGCGGGCGTCGTCCCGTTCCTCATCGGTGACGCGCTGAAGGCGGCCCTGGCGATGGGCGCCCTGCCGGCCGCCTGGAAGCTGGCGGGCCGCAAGGGCTGATCTGTTCAGTACGTACGAGAGGGAGCGTCCCACAGGGGCGCGGGGAACTGCGCGACCAGCCACGACGGACCCGCAGAACACGCACCGCGCCCCCGGTGGAGCCCTCAGTGCTGCCGGACTTCACCCCCGCGCCGCGACCACCAGAAGCCCGCCCCGCCCGCCGCGAGCAGCAACCCGCCGGCGATGCCGAGAGGCAGCGCGCCGGACCCGACGCCGGTCGGCGGCAGATTCCCCGGCTTGCTCTCCCCCGGTGCGGGGGAGGTCGGCCCGGGAGAAGCGGGTGACGGCGACTCCGGCCCGAACGGCACGTTCGACGTACCGAGCAGCAGTGGGGTGTCCGGCGCGTTCGGCGTCGGCTTCGTGGTGCCGAAGTCGACCGGGCCCTGCTGCCAGAGCAGCTTCTTGCCGGTGCCCTCGGTCACCGGCAGGCAGATCTTGCCCTTCTTCTTGAGGTCGTACGTCGCGTCGACGTCGTACGACTTGGACTTGCCCGCGGCGAGGTCGGCGACGACGCAGGCGAACCCGCTGTTGGAGCCCTTCGGCAGCTGGCCGGCCGGGATCGGCACGCAGCCGTTCACCGCGTCGACCTTCAGGCCGTCGAAGCCGACGACGGACATGGTGATCTGACCGGTGGCTTTACTGCCCTTGTTTGCCACTGTCGCGGTGATTTTTGTCTTTCCGGTTTTGTTGTCGACCGAAATCTTTTCGGGGAGTTCGGTCGAGATCTTTATGTCCGCGGGCGCGCTGGGGCCGGGGGACCCTCCCTGAGTGCTTCCTGGCGTCGGCTCGGCGGCGAACGCACCGTACGGCAGAAGGAGAACGGACGCTGCCGCGACCGCCAGACAAGATCCCGCACGTATCCCGACGATCTCTTTCCCGATCTTTTCGAGCATTTCCCAGCCCCCTTATTCTGAACAGCGTCAGCTGTACTTGCAGGAGTACCACAAGATTGCGTCCAACTGTGATGCAATGGTGGGAAGTTAATGCTTCTGTCCTGGTCGCAGCAGGTGCTGAGGAGGGGGACGGGGATGCCGGGATATACGGGTGGCGGGGTACAGGGGTTATTGGTCGCCGGTCGTTACCGGTTGGGGGAGACGATAGGCCAGGGTGGCATGGGGCGGGTGTGGCGTGCCTATGACGAGATCCTGGACCGCCCGGTCGCCGTAAAAGAAATGCGCATGGACGAACTGGATGCAGAGGACAGCCGAATTCGGCGGGAAAGGACTTTGCGGGAAGCGCGGGCCACAGCTCGTATAGACCACCCGAATGTGGTGCGGGTCTACGACGTCGTCGACGAGGGCGAACGCTTGTGGATCGTGATGGAACTGGTGGATTCCCGCTCCCTGGAGCAACTCCTCGTGGAGGACGGCCCGGTGTCGCCGCGGGAGGCGGCGCGGATCGGGCTCGGGGTGACGGCGGCCCTCCGCGAGGTGCACGTACGGGGCGTCCTGCACCGGGACATCAAGCCGGGCAACGTGCTCCTCGGCCGGGGCAACGGGCGGGTCGTCCTCACGGACTTCGGCATCGCCGCGATCCAGAACACGACGGCGCTGACGATCGTCGGGATGCTGGTCGGCTCGCCGGACTACATGGCACCGGAGCGGGTCGGTGGCCGCCCGCAGGGAGCGCCGTCCGACCTGTGGTCCCTCGGGGCCACGCTGTGCGCGGCGGTGGGCGGCACGTCCCCGTTCACCCGTCCCACGACGATGGCCACGCTGCACGCGGTCCTCTACGAGGAGCCGGAACTCCCCGCGTCGGCGGGCGAGTTGACCCCGATCCTGAACGCACTCCTGGCCAAGGACCCTCAATCCCGCCCGACCGTGGACGAACTCCACGCGTCCCTGACGGCGCTGGTGTCCCTGCCGAGGACACCGACGCTGGTGGAGCGGGCGCCGGGGGGTCCGGCACGGCCCCCGGCGGACGGGGAGGAAGAGGCCGAACAGCCTGCGGAGACGCCCGCCGCGAGCACGGAAGCACCGACCCGGCCGCGGGCGGCGGGGGAGGAGGGCCCGTCGGAGCCGCCGGGGCGGGGCCGGCCCGTGCACGGGGAGACTCCGCCCGAGCCGCCGCTCCCTCCCGCACCGACTCCGCCGGTCTCGTACGAGCCGACCCGGGTGGATTCCCCGCCGCCGTTCCCGATGCCGGAGCGAGTACCGGAGACGGAGGGGCGCGGGGCGGGGGTGGAGCCCGAGCCAGGGGCCGAACTCTCCGTCGAGGCCGAGGGACCCCCTCGGTCGAAGACGAAGGACTTGCGCGTTCCTGAAGAGCGGGCGACGCCCGGAGGCACGCCGCCAACACCGGACCACGACCGGGACCCCGTACCCGATCCGGAAAACGGCGCGCCCGCGCCCGTACCCGCACCGGCGCAAGCACAAGCACCGGGCGCGCCCGCGCCTGCCCGTGCGGACGACCCGAGGATCACACCCGGGAACGAGCCCGGCGCACGACCCGAGGTGCACGGAAGGCCCCCACCCCCGCCACAACAAGAACCTGAAACCGCCACCGACGGCACCGACGGGCGCGACAGCGTTGCCGGAGCCGGAGCCGGAGCCGGAGCCGGAGCCGGAGCCGGAGCCGGAGCCGGAGCCGGAGCCGGGCCCAGGTCCGTGGGAGGAGCCAGGG
>NZ_JBSGZD010000386.1:0-6460 GCF_053610825.1 Streptomyces sp. NPDC054863
GGCCGGCCCGGAGCTGTGGCTCCGGGCCGGGAAACGGACTGAAATTCGACCCTGGGGCACGGCCGCGCCCGCGCGTCGCTGAGTCCGTGGCTGTGCCCGTGGCCGTGCCCGTGCCCGTGGTCGTGCCCGTGGTCGTGGTCGTGTCGGCAGTCGTGAAGGCCGTCAGTTGTTGGCGAAGACCGTCACGCCGTCCTCGGTGGCGTGCACCGGCCGGAGCTCCTCGGCCTCGTGGGCCAGGGACCTGCGGCGGACCAGGACGACGACCGCGCCGAGCACCGCCGTGACCGCGGCGACCACGAACGGGACGTGGATGTTGCTCCACTCCTCGATCTTCGGGGCGAGGAAGGGGGCGGCAGCCGCGGCGAACCAGCGGACGAAGTTGTAGCCCGCGCTGGCCACCGGCCGGGGCGCGTCCGACACGCCGAGCGCCAGTTCCGTGTAGACGGTGTTGTTCACACCGATGAAGGCGCCGGAGACGATCGTGGCGACGACGGCGGTGGTGTGGTTGCCGTAGCCCAGGACGATCAGGTCGGCGGCGAGCAGGACCAGCGAGCCGCCGAGCACCTGCAGCGAGCCGAAGCGCCGCTGCATCCGCGGGGCCACCAGGACCGAGAAGACCGCGAGCAGCAGGCCCCAGGCGAAGAAGACGGCGCCCGACCTGTACGGCGTCATGTCCAGCACGAACGGCGTGAAGGCCAGGATCGTGAAGAACGCGTAGTTGTAGAAGAAGGCCGACGCGGCGACGGAGGCGAGACCGCCGTGGCCGAGCGCCTTGAGCGGGGCGAGGAGCGAGGTCTTCCGCGCGGGCCTGGGCTGCTCCTTCAGGAACGCGGCGATGCAGAGGAAGCCGATGGCCATCAGGGCCGCGGTGCCGAAGAACGGGTAGCGCCAGCTCGCGTTCCCGAGTGCCGCGCCGAGCAGCGGGCCGCACGCCATGCCGAGGCCGAGCGCCGACTCGTACAGCAGGATCGCCGCGGCGCTGCCGCCGGCCGCCGCCCCGACGATCACGGCGAGTGCGGTGGAGACGAAGAGCGCGTTGCCCAGTCCCCAGCCGGCCCGGAAGCCGACCAGCTCGCCGACCGATCCGGACGTGCCGGACAGCGCGGCGAAGACCACCACCAGCGCGAGCCCGAGCAGCAGCGTCTTCTTGCCGCCGATGCGGCTGGAGACCCAGCCGGTGACGAGCATCGCGACGGCGGTGATCAGGAAGTACGAGGTGAACAGGAGCGAGACCTGGCTCGGGGAGGCGCTCAGGCCCTTGGCTATCGACGGCAGGATCGGGTCGACGAGCCCGATGCCCATGAAGGCGACGACGGACGCCCCTGCCGTCGCCCAGACCGCCTTCGGCTGGCGCAGGAGGCTGCCCGCGCCGGCACCCGTGCCGTCGCCGGGGCCCGTACCCGCGCGGTCGCCCTCGCCCTCGCTGAAGGGATCCTCTCCCTTGCCCTCACCGTGCCGCATGGCTTCTCTCGCTCTCCGCTAGATCGTTGCGATATACAAACAATAAGTTAGAGATCCTAATGAATGCAAGTTACATCTAGTTTTGGCCGGTGGGAGGCGGGGGAGAGTGGAAGGAGCGTCGGAAAGCGGCGCGCGCCGGACGGGTGATCGTCCTTGACGCGGCGTCGACCGGGGAGGACTGTTGGGCGCTATGAGGGGCGAACCCAGTTGCCCGAAGTGTGCAGGCCGGGTCAGGGCGCCCGGTCTTTTCGCCGACTCCTGGCACTGTCCCGTACACGGGGCCGTGCATCCGCTGCAGCCGGTACTGCCGCCCAGCGTCGAGGCCCTCGCCGTCGCGGTGAACCGTGCGCACGTCCCGGTCTGGATGCCGTGGCCGCTGCCGGTCGGCTGGTTGTTCAGCGGGATCGCGTACGCGGGCGACGACAGCACCGGCGGCCGTGCCACCGCCGTCGCCTGCTCGGGTCCTGGCCCGCTCGGCGGATTCGGTGAACTCCTGCTGGTGGCCGAGGAGTTGGGTGTCGGGCTCGGTGCGCGGTACGCGGGCATCGACGGCCCCGACCCCGGCGCGCACATCTCCATGGAGAAGCCCCCGCAGACCAAGGTCCTCGCATCCGGCCGCCCCACCCCGATGTGGCACGTCTCCGGTACGCCGACGGACCGCGCGGTCTTCGCGGGAGAGGCGCGCGGGATCTGGCTGTGGGCGATCGTCTGGCCCGAGCAGTCCGGCCTGATGATGTACGACGAACTCGTCCTGACCGACCTGCGGGACGCCGGGGCGGAAGTGGAACTGCTGCCCTGCGGGGCGCTGTCGCCGCGCATCCTGACCTGAGCCGGGGCGCTGTCGCCGCGCATCCTGACCTGAGCCGGAGCTCCGTCGCCGCGCATCCCGGCCCGAGCAGGGGCGTTGTCACCGCGCCTGCCGCTCCGGCCCGGGTGCGCGGGCGCTCGACCTGGGCATGTTCGAATCCCAGTTACCCTTGAACGTCCCCTCTGTCCGTCCTGCCCCTGGAGTACGCGTCGTGCGCATCGACCTGCACACCCACTCCACGGCCTCCGACGGCACGGACACCCCCGCGGAACTGGTCCGCAACGCGCGCGCCGCGGGGCTCGACGTCGTCGCCCTCACCGACCACGACTCGGTGCGCGGCCACGCCGAAGCGATCACTGCACTGCCCGAGGGTCTGACCCTCGTCACCGGCGCCGAACTGTCCTGCCGCCTCGACGGCACGGGCATGCACATGCTGGCGTACCTCTTCGACCCGGAGGAGCCCGAGTTCGCCCGCGAGCGCGAGCTCGTCCGCGACGACCGGGTGCCGCGCGCGCAGGGCATGGTGGCCAAGCTCCAGGAGCTCGGGGTCCCGATCGAGTGGGCCAGGGTCGCCGCCATCGCGGGCGACGCGTCCCTCGGCCGCCCGCACATCGCCGAGGCCATGGTCGAACTCGGTGTCGTCGAGGACGTCTCCGCCGCCTTCACCTCCGAGTGGCTGGCCAACGACGGCCGGGCGTACGTCGACAAGCACGAGCTCGACCCCTTCACCGCCGTCCGCCTGGTCAAGGCGGCCGGCGGCGTCACCGTCTTCGCGCACCCCGGCGCCGCCAAGCGCGGCGACACCGTGCCGCTGACCTCGATAGCCGAGCTGGCGGCCGCCGGTCTCGACGGCATCGAGGTCGACCACATGGACCACGACGAGGACGACCGCGCCCGGCTGCGTGCCTTCGCCGCCGAGCACGCCCTCCTCGTCACCGGCTCCAGCGACTACCACGGCAGCCGCAAGACCGTCCGGCTCGGGGACTACACCACCCACCCCGACGTCTACGGCGAGATCACCCGCCGTGCGACCGGCGCCTTCCCGGTGCCCGGTGCGGGTGGACGCCCGCGCGCGTAGGGCCTGTCCCCAGGTTCACTGGCGCGCCTGACGGCATCGAGCTCTTTGGTGCCGTACGAACAAAAACCCTCATGTTCCGCAACGAGCTGTGCCCGTGCGCCCCCGCGCCCGTCGGCACGGCCCTCTCCCGCAAGGCCTCACTGTGCTCGACTTTGCCGTCTTCGGATCCCTCTTTCTCACGCTTTTCGTGATTATGGACCCCCCTGGGATCACCCCGATCTTCCTCGGTCTGACCTCCGGCCGGCCCGCCAAGGTGCAGCGCCGGATGGCCTGGCAGGCGGTGGCCGTCGCCTTCGGCGTGATCGCCGTCTTCGGCGTCATCGGCCAGCAGATCCTCGACTATCTGCACATCACCACCCCCGCGCTGATGATCGCGGGCGGTCTGCTCCTGCTGCTCATCGCGCTCGACCTGCTCACCGGCAAGAACGAGGAGCCGACCCAGACCAAGGACGTCAACGTCGCCCTCGTACCGCTGGGCATGCCGCTGCTCGCCGGGCCCGGCGCGATCGTCTCGGTCATCCTCGCCGTGCAGCACCAGAACACCGTCACCGGTCAGATCTCCGTCTGGGCGGCGATCATCGCCATGCACCTCGTGCTGTGGCTGGCGATGCGCTTCTCGCTGGTGATCATCCGGGTGATCAAGGAGGGCGGTGTGGTGCTGGTGACGCGCCTGGCCGGCATGATGCTCTCCGCGCTCGCCGTGCAGCAGATCATCAACGGCGTCACGCAGGTCATCCAGGGCAGCTGAGCTGCGGGGCCACGGACTCCGTAGCCCCGGATACGGCAAGCGCCCCCGTGCAGCTACTGCACGGGGGCGCTTTTTAGAATCATATCGATACGTCGTACGTGTTACGAGGCCGGGGAGTCGGCCGGGCGGATGTAGATGCGCTGGCCGATTGCGGCGGCCTGCTGCACGATCCGGTTGACGGAGGCGGCGTCCACGACCGTGCTGTCCACGGCGGTGCCGTCGACATCGTCCAGTCGCATGATTTCGAAGCGCATGCGCTTCTCCCTTCGTCTGATCCTCCTGCAGGAGAACTGTGGTGAATGTGTGGGGTGCACGTGGGCCCGGTGGCCCGTGCGTTCCACAGGGTTACAACGACCCCCTTCCCGAAAAGATTCCCTACACTAAAGAAAATTTTCGTGAGGCTAACTACCAATCGGTGGAGCGCCGCTTGTGCGGTGCCTGTGATGCCCCGGAGAATGGGCGGCGTATGGACGACGCACAGCCTTCGGGCCCCACTGACCCCGCCAGGATCTCCGCCCGCCTGGACCGCACCAACGAGCTCCTCACCCGCATGCTCGCGGAGGTCGCCAAGACCCCCTCCACCCACGCGATCTTCGTGGACGCGGGCTATGTGTACGCGGCGGCGGGCCTGCTGGTCACCGGCACCGAGGACCGGCGCTCCTTCGACCTGGACGCGGAGGGGCTGATCGAGGCGTTCATCGACAAGGCGCGGATCATCTTCGCGGACAGCCGACTGCTGCGGGTGTACTGGTACGACGGTGCCAGGCGCCGCATCCACACCACCGAGCAGCAGACCATCGCCGAGCTCCCTGACGTCAAGGTCCGCCTCGGCAACCTCAACGCCAACAACCAGCAGAAGGGCGTCGACTCCCTGATCCGCACGGATCTGGAGTCACTCGCCCGGCACCGCGCGATCAGCGACGCGGCCCTGGTCGGCGGCGACGAGGACCTGGTCTCGGCGGTCGAGGCCGCCCAGGGGTACGGGGCGCGCGTCCACCTGTGGGGCATCGAGGCGGGCGAAGGGCGCAACCAGGCCGAACCGCTGCTCTGGGAGGTCGACAGCCAGCGCACCTTCGACCTCGACTTCTGCAAGCCGTACGTCACGCGCCGCCCGGTCACCACGTACGAGCAGGAGAACGGCCCGACGCCGAAGCGCGAGGACGTGCGCTTCCTTGGCGCCCAGATCGCCGCGAAGTGGCTGTCCGAGCGGGGCAGGCAGGAGCTCGGCGAGCTGCTGCCGGGGCGCCCCTACCTGCCCGGCCCGGTCGACCAGGAACTGCTGGTGGAGGCCGAGCGGATGCTCCAGCGGTCGCTGCGCGGCCACTCCGACCTGCGGCGGTCGCTGCGGGACGGGTTCTGGCAGCACCTCCAGTCGCAGTACTAGGCGCCGGGGACCCGGTCCCAGAAGTCGGCCAGGGCCCGGGCGGTCTCGTCCGGGCGGTCGGTGTTGGGGGAGTGGCCCGCGTCCTGGATCACGGTGCGGTGGGCGCCGAGGCGGACCGCCATGTCGTCGACGAGGGGGATCGGCCAGGTGTCGTCGACGGTTCCCGACACGACGTGCAGGGGGAGACCGGCCTCCCGCAGTTCGGTGACGCGGTCGGGCTCGGTGGAGAGCTGGTGGCCGGTCGCGGCGAGCTGCGCGGGGCTGTGCAGCAGCCAGCGGTGCCGGAGGGCCGCCTCCAGCTGCGGGTCGCGCGCCTGGACGGTGGTCTCCTCCGGTACGGGCGTCTCCATGGCCTGCATCGCGTCCCAGACCTCGCCCATCGACATGACGGCGAAGGCCTGCGTCAGAAGAGCGATCTTCTCCTGCTGCGAGGGATCCACCTCGGCGGGACCCGACGACATCAGGGTCAGCGAGCGGAAGGGGGCGGGGTCGGTGAGCACGGCCGCGCGGGCGATCTGGCCGCCGAGCGAGTGGCCGAGGAGGTGGCGGGGCCCGGTGCCGAGGGCGGCGGCCTGCGCGAGGACGTCGCGCGCCAACTCGGCCTGTGCGTACGGGAGCTGACTGTCCGTCGGTCCCTCCGACTCGTACTGTCCGCGGCCGTCCACGGCGACGGCGCGGTAACCGGACCGGGCGAGCGGGACCAGCATCGCGATGAAGTCCTCCTTGCTGCCGGTGTACCCGGGCAGGAGGAGGGCGGTGCCACGGGGCGGCCCGGCGGGCTCCGCTTCGAGCGCGGCGAAGGTGCCGCGCTCGGTGCGGAGGGGGACGGCGCGGACACCGGAGGGCGGAGTGAAGGTCGACGGCCTGCTCATGCCTTGAGGCTACCGGCGGGTTCGGGGCGGTGGGGCAGGGTGGTCGTCGCGCGGGTGCGTCGTGGCGGGTCGCGCAGTTCCCCGCGCCCCGGAATGCCTGCCCCCGGAC
>NZ_JBSGZD010000387.1:0-6452 GCF_053610825.1 Streptomyces sp. NPDC054863
GACCCACACACGCGCACGTCCGGTCCACGCCACACGTCCCGGTCCCCCACCCGTCTCCCCGGTGGCACCTCAGCGCTCCAGTACGAGCGCCAGCCCCTGGCCCACCCCGATGCAGAGCGCGGCCAGCCCGGTGCCCGAGCCCGCCGCCGCCAGTTGGTGGGCGACCGATCCCGCGAGGCGTGCGCCGGAGGCACCGAGCGGGTGTCCGAGGGCGAGGGCGCCGCCGCGCGGGTTGACCACCGCCGGGTCGAGGTCGGGCCAGGCGGCGAGGCAGCCGAGCGACTGGGCGGCGAAGGCCTCGTTCAGCTCGAAGACGGTGAGGTCGGCGAAGGTCCGGCCCGCCTTGCCGAGCGCGCGGTCGACCGCTTCGACAGGTCCGAGCCCGAACAGCTGGGGTTCGATGCCGGTGACGGCGGAGGTGCGGATACGGGCGAGCGGTTCGCGTCCGGTGGCCCGCAGCCCCTCCTCGTCGACCAGGAGCAGGGCCGCCGCCCCGTCGTTGAGGGGCGAGGAGTTGCCCGCCGTCACCGTGCCCGTGCCGTCCGTACGGAAGACCGGCTTCAGCCTGCCCATCGCCTCGGGGGTCGAGGACTCCCGGATGCATTCGTCGCGCGGGAGGTCCACGCCTTCGTACGGCACGACCTCGTCGTCGTAGAGGCCCGCCGCCCACGCGGCTGCGGCTTTGTGGTGGCTGGCGAGGGCGAAGGCGTCCTGTTCCGCGCGGCCGATCCCGTGCTTGTCGGCGACGAGTTCGGCGCCCTCGCCGAGGGAGACGGTCCACTCGGCGGGCATTTCGGGGTTGGTCATCCGCCAGCCCAGCGTCGTCGAGTACAACTGCTGGTGACCTGCGGGAAAGGCCCGCTCGGGCTTCTGCAGGACCCAGGGGGCGCGGGACATCGACTCGACGCCGCCCGCGATCGCCACGGACGCGTCGCCCAGGGCGATCGCGCGGGCCGCCTGGATCACGGCCTCCAGACCGGACCCGCAGAGCCGGTTGACGGTCACGCCGGGGACGGTGACGGGCAGCCCGGCGAGCAGGACCGCCATGCGGGCCACGTCGCGGTTGTCCTCGCCCGCGCCGTTGGCGTCACCGAAGTACACGTCGTCGACCCGGGCCGGGTCGAGGTCCGGAGTCCGGGCGACCAGGGACCGCACCACATGGGCGGCGAGGTCGTCGGGGCGTACGCCCGAGAGCGCTCCCCCGAACTTGCCGATCGGCGTGCGGACGGCGTCGACGACGTAGACGTCACGGATGCTCGTGGGCATCGGAACTCTCCTCCGGCTCAAGGGCGTTCGTGCCGGGGTGTGACAGGTGTGACACCCTCCCACGGCCGCCTGTGATCGTCCTTGATCACCCGTGCCCGAGTCTGTTCCGCGTCCCGTCGGCTGTCAACGGCCGACGGGACGTCCTCGCCCGGCTTCCCGGCCCGTCGGCGTCAGCTCGACTCGCGCGGCACCGCGTGCGCGCCCATCAGGTCGCTGTTCTCCAGCCGTTCCGACGGGTTCCGCACCAGCCGGTCGACCAGGTCCGCGAGGTACTGGCCCGGCGGCATCTCCAGTTGCACCGTACTGAGGCTGGGGCGCAGGAGCTTGCCCATGAGGAGGTTGTCGGCGCCCATGACGGCGGTCTCGCCGGGGACGTCGATGCCCGCGTCCTGGAGCGCCCGCATGAGGAGCTGGGCGTACTCGTCGTTGTAGGCGAACACCGCGTCCAGGCCGAGGTCGCGCCAGCGGGCCGCGAGGGCCGCCGCCGACTCCTCGTCGTACCGCATGCTCAGCGGTTCGACGCTCGCGCCGGTGCCGGCGACCGCCTTGCGCAGGCCCGCCAGGCGCGGCTTGGAGAAGAGCTCCAGGCCCGGCTCCTCCGGGACGACGGCGCCGATACGGCGGTGGCCGCGCTCCAGGAGGTGCCCGGCGGCGGCGACGCCGACCTCGCGCTGGTCCATCACCAGCGAGTGGGCGCCCTCGACGCGCTGCGGGCCCAGCGTGATGACGGCCTTGGCCCCCGACCTCTTGAGGAGCTGCACGCCGCGTGCGTTCAGGGTGATCTCGCCGAGCGACACCACGGCCACGGGCCGCAGTTCCGCCCAGGCACGGGCCGCCTCGTCGCCGGTGAGGCCGAGGCTGCCGTACTGCACGACCGTGTAGTCGAGGTTGCGCAGCGCCCAGTGCAGCTCGTTGAAGAACTGGCCGTAGAGCGGGCCGACGGGGATGTGGGCGGTCGGCAGCAGGACCATGCGGGTGTGGCCCGCGCGCAGGCTGCGGGCCGCCGCGTGCGGGACGTAGCCGAGCTCCTCGGCGGCCTCGCGGACCCGGCGGCGGGTGGGCTCGCTGATCCGCACGGCGGAGGTGTTGTTCAGCACGTACGACACGGTGGCGCGCGACACGCCTGCCAGGCGTGCGACATCTGTACTGGTGGGGACGGGTTGGTCGGCTGACTTCTTCGGTGTCTGGCTCATCGCTTTCGGCATCTTTCCAGACGGGTGCGTGCCAGGGTCTGGCGGATGGCCGGAATTGGGTGCTACAAAGCGTTTACACGGGTCACTGACACGTGTCACCTTGACTGTCGGAACTCCCCGGCAGACCCCTTCCGCAGCACCTTGCGGGCAGAGCTCTCCGCTCATCCCATTCGCCGCTCATTTCACCCTGGAGGGCAGCGTGGCCCTTTCCTCCCCCGGCACCGGCGCGGCAGCCGGCACCGACTCCGCCCAGACGGCCGCTCCGACCCGAGGGCTGCTCCCGCTGCTGCTCGTCGGCAACACCGTCATGTACGCGCTCTACATCGGCGTGCCCGGCTTCGTGCTCGCGATGCAGGTCGCCGGCATCGACGAGGCGAACAAGGTCAGCAACATGACCGTCGTCTCGGGGGTGTCCGCGGTCTTCGCCACGATCTTCAACCCCATCGCCGGCGCGATGTCCGACCGCTCCGGACGCCGCAACCCGTGGATCCTGGGCGGCGGTGTCGCCGCCCTCGCGGTGATGGCACTGCTGGGCAGCGTCAACACCGTGCTGCTCGTGACGATCGTCTGGTGCCTCGGCCAGGCGGCGATGAACTTCTACCAGGCGGCGCTCACCTCGGTGGTTCCGGACCGCATACCGCTCGCCTCGCGCGGCAAGGCCTCGGCCGCCGTCGGCCTCGGCATCCCGCTCGGCTCCACCATCGGCGCCCTGATCGGCGCGGCGTTCTCGGACAGTTACCGCACCGGGTACCTGCTGTTCGGCGCGCTGGTGGCGGCAGCGGCCGTCCTGTTCACCACGTGTGCCCGTGAGGAGCGCCGCCCGCCCAAGCCCGCGACGCCGCTCAAGGAGCAGTTCAAGTCCTTCGCCGGCGCGCTGGCGAACCACGACTTCCGCTGGGCTTTCATCGGCCGGGCGCTGCTGATCCTGGGCTACTTCGGAGTCCTCGGCTTCCAGCTGTACATCCTCCAGGACCACACGAAGCTGCCTGCGGGCATGGATCCGGCGTCCGCCGCGGCCATCCTCACGATGGTCAACTCCGCCGCCTCGGTGGTCTCCACCGTCCTCGGCGGCTGGCTGTCCGACAAGTACGACCGCCGCAAGCTGTTCGTCGGCGTCTCCGCGATGCTGGCCGCAGTCGCGATGGTCTTTCCGGCCCTCTCGACGAGCTGGACCGCGATGCTGGCCTTCGGCGCGATCAACGGTCTCGGCTTCGGCTGCTACATGGCCGTGGACACCGCGCTGGTGACGATGGTGCTGCCGAAGTCCGAGGACGCCGCCCGCGACATGGGCATCCTCAACGTCGCCAACGCGGGACCGCAGATCGCCGCCCCGTTCGTCGCCGGTCTGGTGGTCCAGCTCAGCGGCGGCTACACCGCGCTCTTCCTGGTCGCGGCGGTCCTCTCGGTACTGGGCGCCCTCGCGGTGCGCCCGATCCGCAGCGTGCGCTGAACGGCCGTGCGCCGACCGGCCGCCCGCTACTGCGGACGGTCCGCCGAGAGGCGGTCCGCAGACCGGTCGGGCGCCGGCCGGAAGCCCGCTGACAGACTGCCCGGCACAGGACCCCCGGCCCACCGGGCCCCACCCGTACCACCGAGAAAGGCACCCCTTCGTGCAGCTGAACACCCACACCTGGGGCGAGGGCGACCGCACCGCCCTCCTGATCCACGGCATCATGGCCGACCACCGCGCCTGGCGGACCGTCGGTCCCGCGCTGGCCGGCAAGGGCTACCGCGTCGTCGCGGTGGACCTGCGGGGCCACGGCCTCAGCGGGCGCGGCGACTCGTACACCCCGGAGTCCTTCGCCGACGACCTCGTCGAGACGCTTCCGGCGGGCGCCGACCTGGCCCTGGGCCACTCGCTGGGCGGACTCGTCCTGTCCCTCGCCGTGGACCGGCTGCGTCCGGCGCGTGCGGTGTACTCCGACCCGGCGTGGCACCTGGAGCTGCCCGGGGGTCTCGGCCCCGAGGTCTTCGCCCAGTTCAAGTCGGTTCCCCGGGAGCAGATAGCGGCGCTGAACCCGCGCTGGGACGCTGCGGACGTCGACATCGAGGTGGCGACCCTGGCGCTCTGGGACGAGACGTCCGCATTCGGTCTGGCCGGCCTGGGGGACCGGGACCTGCTGCCCGCGAAGCCGGTCGTGCCGTCGCTGGTGCAGTTGGCCGACCCGAGCATGCTCATCAACGAGGAGCGGGCCGAGCTGCTGCGCGGGCGCGGCTTCGAGGTCCGTACGGTCAAGGGCGCGGGCCACACCATGCAGCGGGACGACTTCGACGGTTTCATGTCGTCGCTGGATGGCTGGATCTAGTCATTGTTCCGCCCCGTCCGGGGCGGCCTGCCCGCACCGGGTCCGGCCGCCCCGGTCTCGTACTCAGCCGCGTGCCAGCACGCCCCACAGAGCCGGGTCCTCGAAGCCGAGTGCCCACAGCCCGGTCCGGGTGACGCCGTGCTTGCGCAGCACCGGCAGATGGGCGGCGACGCCGCGCGCGTCCTGGTACCAGACGGTCCTTCGGCGGCCGTCCTCCTCGTAACTGAAGTGCGGTGAACCGGCCTCGGGGTCGAGGCGGTAGGGGGCGCCGGTACGTTTCCGCAGCGCTTCCGCCTCCTTCCACGTGACGTGCTTGGTCGCGCCGCCTGCCGTCCAGTCCCAGCCGTACGCGGGCAGCGCCATCTCGATCTTGGCACGCGGGATGACGGAGGTGGCGTGGTCGAGGATCCGGTCGTACCACTGCGGGGTGGCGAGCGGGCCCGGACTGCCGCCCTCCCAATGGAGGTTGTACGCCATGATCCGCACCCGGTCGGCTGCCCGGCCGAGTGCGGGGTAGTCCCAGATGCGCCCGCTGCCGACGGTCTGCGGGGTGACGGCGACGGCGCAGGTCTTCCGGACGGCGTGCAGCGCTGCGCAGAGGTCGGTGACGAGGGCCGCGTAACCGGCGCGGACCGCCCGGTACTGCGCGTCGCCGGTGGGGGCGAGGGTCTCGTAGTCGAGTTCCAGCCCGTCGTAGTCCCCGCGGGCGGCCACGGCCAGGAGCGTACGGACGTGGGTGGCGCGCCGGGCGGGGTCGGTGACGAGCGCGCCGAGGGCTCCGGCGGGAAGGGTCTCCATGACGGTGGGGACGACCTTGAGCCCGGCCCGGTGGAGTCCGTCGACGATCTCGGTGTCCTCGGCGCTGTAGTGCGGATCGACGCGGTCGGCGGCCTTCGCCTGGTACCAGAACGGGCTGACGGTGTGCAGCTGGTCGGCGTGCGCGAGCGCGTCCCGGTAGGCCCGCTCCTGGTCCCAGTAGGGCAGCCACGCGGACACCGTGCGGGCGGGCTCCGGGGCCTCCCCCGCGGGGGAGGCAGCGGGCCGTTCCTGGGCCGGGGCTGCGGCGGTGGGCAACGGCGGGACCGTCAGCGCGAGGACGGCGAGCAGCGGGAGCAGAGTCACCTTCATGGGCCGATCCTGGGCGCGCGGCGGACCGCACGCGCTGCGGCGTGGGCCGGTCGGCCGCACACCACGCCGGCCCCTACCCTGGCGGCGTGACGACTTCACTGGACAACTCGACGGGCCCCGACTCCCGGCCCGACCTGCCCGGCAGCAAGGGTCCGAGCGCGACGACCGAGGCCGAGCCGCACGAGATCGGCCCGGTGCGGATGGAGTACGCCCCCGAGCGCGACGGCGATCCGGACCCGGGCGAGATCGTCTGGACCTTCGTGCCGTACGAAGAGAACGACGGGCGAGGCAAGGACCGCCCCGTGCTCGTGGTGGCCCGCGAGGAGGCGGGCACGCTCCTGGCCGTGCGGCTGTCGAGCAAGCGGCACGACCACGACCGCGAGTGGCTGCCGATCGGTTCGGGGCCGTGGGACAGCGCGGGCCGCGAGTCGTGGGTGGACCTGGACCGGGTGCTGCGGGTGCACGAGGACGGGATGCGGCGCGAGGCGTGTGCGCTGGACCGGCCCCGGTTCGACCAGGTGGCGCGGCGGCTCGGCGAGCGGTACGGCTGGCGCGGCTG
>NZ_JBSGZD010000388.1:0-6287 GCF_053610825.1 Streptomyces sp. NPDC054863
GCGCTCGTTCCCTCCGCACGCCCTGCTTGCGTGGTCAGCGTGCGGCGCGGTAGTGGTCGAGGACGTCGGGAGTGGGACGCGCGGTCACCGTGCGGGTGCCCGTGCGCCGCCAGGTGGGGAAGTGCCCGAGGTGGACGCCCGCGGCTTGGCGTGCGGCGCCGTCGGCGACGTATTCACCCGGCTCGGGTACGAGTACGGGGAGCCCGAAGATCGCGGCGGCGGCCTCCTGCACGGCGGCTGAGCGCGCCCCGCCGCCGACCAGGATGATCCGGCGGGCCGGGACGCCCTGCGCGGTGAGTGCGCGGAGCCCGTCGGCGAGGGAGCACACGATGCCCTCGACGGCGGCGCGGGCCAGGTGGGCAGGCGTGAAGTTCCGCAGCGTCATGCCGTGCAGCGAACCGGTGGCATCGGGCAGGTTGGGGGTGCGCTCCCCCTGGAAGTACGGCACGAGGGTGAGACCTCCGGCGCCCGCCGGTGCGGAGAGTGCCAGCGAGGTGAGCTCGTCCAGCGAGACGTCGAGCAGAGCTGCCGTCGCATCGAGCACGCGCGAGGCATTGAGCGTGCAGACGAGCGGGAGGTAATGGCCGGTGGCGTCCGCGAAGCCCGCCACCTGCCCGGAGGGGTCCGACGTCGGCCGCTCGGCGACGGCGAACACGGTGCCCGACGTGCCGATCGAGACGACGACGTCGCCCACCGAGGCACCGACCCCGAGCCCGGCCGCCGCGTTGTCCCCGGCACCGGGGCCCAGGAGGGCGCCGCCCGGCGTGCGGCCCGCTGCTTCGAGCGGGCCGAGGACGCGGGGGAGGACGGGGACGTGCCCGAGGGTGCGCATGAGCACCTCGGGCAGGTACGTTCCCGTCGACGGTGACCAGTAGCCCGTACCGGAGGCGTCCGAGCGGTCCGTCCGCAGCGCGTCCAGTCCGCCCGAACCGGGGCCGTGCCCCGCGAGCCGCCACGAGAGCCAGTCGTGCGGAAGGCACACGGCGGCCGTCCGTACCGCGTTCGCGGGCTCGTTGTCGGCCAGCCACCGCAGTTTGGTCGCGGTGACCGAGGCGACCGGCAGGGTCCCGGTCGCCCCGGACCACCAGCGTGCGCCGGCGGCCGAGTCGCCGTTGCCCGCTTCGCTGATGAGCGACGTCGCCGCAGCGGCCGAGCGCGTGTCGTTCCACAGCAGCGCCGGGCGGACGACCGCGCCGCCCTCGTCGAGACAGACCATGCCGTGCTGCTGCCCGCCCACCGAGACGGCGACGACGTCGTCGATTCCGCCTGCCGCCTCGACGGCGGCCCGGAGCGCGTCCCACCACGCGTCGGGGTGCACCTCGGTGCCCCCGGGATGGCGGGCCGAGCCCGAGCGCACCGGCGCACCGGTCTCGGCGTCTCGGATCACGACCTTGCAGGACTGGGTGGAGCTGTCGACTCCGGCGACGTAGGCGGCCATGGGTCAGCGTCCGCCGACCAGGTGCTCGATCGCAAGCTGGTTGAGGCGTACGAACGCGAAGGAGTGCGCGGCGGCCTTCTCGGCGTCGAACTCCTGGAACGCGGAGACGTCGGCAAGCAGGTCCGCCGCCGATTCCCCGGGGGCCAGCGTCGGTTCGGACAGCTCGTACACACCCGAGGCGCGCAGCGCCTCCTGGACTTCCGGGTCGGCGCGGAACGCCGCGGCGCGCTCCTTGAGCAGCAGGTAGGTGGCCATGTTGGCGCGGGCGGACTCCCACACGCCGTCGTACCCGTCGGTGCGGGAGGGCTTGTAGTCGAAGTGCCGCGGACCCTCGTAGCGGGGGCCGCCGCCCGGGAAGCCGTTCTCCAGGAGATCGACCGTGAAGAACGCGCTGGTGAGGTCGCCGTGCCCGAAGACGAGGTCCTGGTCGTACTTGATGCCGCGCTGGCCGTTGAGGTCGATGTGGAACAGCTTGCCCGCCCACAGGGCCTGCGCGATGCCGTGCGTGAAGTTCAGACCGGCCATCTGCTCGTGCCCGGTCTCCGGGTTGAGGCCCACGATGTCGCCGTGCTCCAGTTGCGCGATGAACCCGAGGACGTGGCCCACGGTCGGCAGGAGGATGTCGCCGCGCGGCTCGTTCGGCTTGGGCTCCAGGGCGATCCGCAGACCGTACCCCTTGTCCTTGATGTATCCGGCTGCGGTGTCCACGCCTTCGCGGTAGCGGTCGAGCGCGGCGGCGAGGTCCTTGGAACCGTCGTACTCCGAGCCCTCACGGCCACCCCACATGACGAACGTCTCGGCGCCGAACTCGGCAGCGAGGTCGATGTTGTGGAGCACCTTCGCGAGGGCGAAGCGGCGCACCGAGCGGTCGTTCGAGGTGAAGCCGCCGTCCTTGAAGACGGGGTGGCTGAAGAGGTTCGTGGTGACCATCGGGACCTTGAGGCCCGTCGACTCCAGCGCGGTACGGAAGCGCCCCAGAACGCGCTCGCGCTCACCCGCGGACGCACCGAACGGAATCAGGTCGTTGTCGTGGAGCGTGATGCCGTACGCGCCCAGCTCGGCGAGCCGGTGGACGGCCTCCACCGGGTCGAGAGCCGCACGGGTCGGGGCGCCGAACGGGTCGTTGCCCGTCCAGCCGACGGTCCACAGACCGAAGGTGAACCTGTCGGCGGTGGTGGGGAGCGGAGCCATGCCAAACACCTCATCCGGGCTCGTCCTCTGCTGCGGGAAGAAGCACTTCCGAGCAGAAGCAGAATTAGTATTGGTCCTGAACTATATGGGCCGTGGTGAACTTGTCAACGGTCGTCCGGCGCGGCCGGACGCAGTCGGAACCACCGAAGGGGCGCACGTGCGGGAGCAGAACGAGGGCGCGGCGCGCAGCGAGGAGCCCGGCCGGGTCGCCGACGTGCGGCGACGGAACCTCGCCCTCGTGCTCGCGCGCATCGGGCCGGACACCCCCGCGTCCCGGGCGGACGTCGCCGCAGCCACCGGCCTCACGAAGGCCGCGGTCTCCAGCCTGGTGACCGACCTCCTGGCAACGGGGCTCGTCGAAGAGGTCGGCGTGACCCGGGCCGGGGGGAGGGGCCGGCCCGGTGTGGGCCTGGCCCTCGATCCCCGACGCGGCGCGGTCGGCGCCGAGGTGAACGTCGACTACCTCGCGGCCGGCATCGTGGACCTGCACGGAAAGCTGCGGGTCCACGAAGTGGCCGAGACCGCCAACCGGGGCCGCGCTCCGGCCGAAGTCCTCGCGGAACTCGCGGAACTCGTCGCACGCTGCTCGGCTCGGGCCGCCGACGCAGGGATGACCCTCCTCGGCGGCGGACTCGCCGTTCCCGGCCTCGTCGACCCGGGCCGCGGGACCGTTCTGACGGCCCCCAACCTCGCGTGGCAGAACGCCGATCTGAGCACCGCGCTCGTCGGCCTCGTCCCACCGACGCCCTTCGGTGTCGCCACCTCCAACGAGGCGGACAGCGCCGCCCTTGCCGAACTCTGGTACGGCTGCGGGGCGTCGCTGGGTTCCTACCTGTTCGTGTCGGGCGAAGTCGGGGTCGGCGGCGGCCTCGTGCTGGGGGCGGAACTGTTCTCCGGCCCCGGCGGACACGCGGGCGAAGTGGGGCACGTCGTCGTCGAACCCGGCGGCCGGCGCTGCTCGTGCGGAGGCCGCGGTTGCCTCGAAACCGTCGCCGGCCAGGAGGCCATCCTCGCCGCGGCGGGAATCACCGACGGCGGCAGCACGACGGCGGAGCGCATGGGCGTGCTGCAGTCCGCCCTCACGGCCGGCGATGCCCGGGCGATCGCCGCCGTCGCCCACGCGGGGCACTGTCTCGGGATCGCGGTGGTGTCCTCGGCGCGCCTCGTCGACCTCTCGGCGGTGGTGCTCGGCGGGCACTTCGCGACGCTCGCCGCATGGCTCCGTCCCGCACTCCTCCACAGCCTCGACGACTTCGCCCCCGGCCTCATCGCCCCCGATTCCGCCGTCTTCTCGGAGCTGGGAGCGACAGCCGCACTGCGGGGGGCAGCGGGCTCGGTACTGCGGCGGGCGCTGGCCGCGCCGTACGAGCTGCTGGACTGAGTGTCCGAGTCCGCGGCGCCCCGAGCGGGCCGCGCACCACGACGGGCCGACGGAGGCCTTCGGCCTGCGCAGCGACGCGAACGGCCCGGCTTCGGGGGCCGATGCGCCGATGGACGCGATCGCCGCCTCCGCCGAGCCGGTCACCTGCGGGGGAGCCCGGGACCTCCGCGTACACATCCCTCCTCCGGGTGTTCGAAGCCCGTTGCGTGCTGGTTTCGCATCGGGCCGTGTGTTCAAGCCTTGCACCAGTGGGAGCGCTCCCACTGTCGAGGTGTGGACGTTGTGTGGTCAAGAAGCGTGAAGAGTCGAAGATATTCGACAGTGATGTGGCGGTGAAAGTCGGTGACATCTCTGTTGCTTGACGCCACGTGGCGCTACGGTCTGCCTCACCAGTGGGAGCGGTCCCCTTCACTAGGTGCCCTGTCAGGAGCACCTCAGTTGTCAGGAGTCGCTCATGCATCACCCCCTGAATTCCCCTCTGAACTCCCCTTCGCAGTCCCCGACCTCCGCCCCGCGTGGTCGTGCGGGTCTGGCGGCGGCCTGTGCACTGCTCATGGCGGCCGGGGTCACGGCCGTGGCCACCGGATCAGCATCGGGAGCAGCCGGTGCGGCAGCGCCCGCCTGCGCCGTCGACTACACGATCCAGAATCAGTGGAACGGCGGTTTCGGCGCGAACGTGACCGTCACCAACAACGGCTCCCCGGTCACCGGCTGGACCCTGGAGTGGGTCTACGCCGGTGACCAGCAGATCACCCAGGGCTGGAACGCCACCGTCAGCCAGACGGGCAAGGCCGTCTCCGCCACGAACGTCTCGTACAACGGGAACCTCGGCACCGGCGGCTCCGCCTCCTTCGGCTTCAACGCCGGCAACAGCGGCGAGAACGCCGTGCCCGCGACCTTCAAGCTCAACGGCGTGACCTGCAACGGCGGTACGGACCCGGGCCCCGGCCCCACGGATCCGCCCGGCAAGCGGGTGGACAACCCGTACGTCGGCGCGAAGGCCTACGTGAACCCGGAGTGGTCCGCGAAGGCCGCCGCCGAGCCGGGCGGTGCGGCCGTCGCCAAGCAGCCGACCGCCGTCTGGCTGGACCGCATCGCCGCCGTCAAGGGCAGCGCCACCACCATGGGACTGAGAGCCCACCTGGACGAGGCCCTGAAGCAGAAGGGGACGGGCGAACTCACCGTCCAGCTGGTGGTCTACAACCTGCCGGGCCGCGACTGCTCCGCCCTCGCCTCCAACGGGGAGCTCGGTCCGACCGAGATCGGCCGGTACAAGAGCGAGTACATCGACCCGCTCGCCGCGATCCTCGCCGACCCCAAGTACGCGGGCCTGCGCATCGTCACGATGGTGGAGATCGACTCGCTGCCCAACCTCGTCACCAACACCACCCCCCGCCCCACCGTCACCCCCGCCTGCGACGTGATGAAGGCGAACGGCAACTACCAGAAGGGCGTCGGGTACGCGCTCAACAAGCTGGGCGACGTCCCCAACGTCTACAACTACGTCGACGCCGGACACCACGGCTGGCTCGGCTGGGACGACAACTTCACGGCCTCCGCCGAGATGTTCAAGGAGGCCGCCACCACCGAGGGCGCGACCCTCGCCGACGTGCACGGCTTCATCGTCAACACCGCCAACTTCAGCGCCCTCAAGGAGGACCACTTCGCCATCGGCGACAGCGTCAACGGAACCGGCGTGCGCCAGTCCAAGTGGGTGGACTGGAACCGGTACACCGACGAGCTCAGCTACGCGCAGGCCATGCGCGCCAAGCTGGCCACGCTCGGCTTCGACTCCAGCCTCGGCATGCTGATCGACACCTCCCGCAACGGCTGGGGCGGTACGGCACGACCGGCGGGACCCGGCCCGAAAACGAGTGTGGACACGTACGTCGACGGCGGGCGCTACGACCGCCGCATCCACCTCGGCAACTGGTGCAACCAGTCCGGGGCGGGCCTGGGCGAACGCCCGACGACCGCGCCGGCGGCCGGCATCGACGCGTACGTGTGGGCCAAGCCGCCGGGCGAGTCCGACGGTGGAAGCAAGGAGATCCCGAACGACGAGGGCAAGGGCTTCGACCGGATGTGCGACCCGACGTACACCGGCAACCCCCGCAACGGGCACAGCATGTCCGGCTCGCTGCCGAACGCGCCCCTGGCGGGGAAGTGGTTTTCCGCCCAGTTCCAGGAGCTGCTGAAGAACGCCCACCCGGCACTCTGACCGCGTTCTGACGGGCGTGCCGACGGCCCCTTTCCCCGGTGTGCACGCCGGGGAAAGGG
>NZ_JBSGZD010000389.1:0-6262 GCF_053610825.1 Streptomyces sp. NPDC054863
ACGCTGGGAGGTCTATCCGTCCCCGCCCCCTGGAGCACCCACTCATGGCCGTCAACCTGGTCAATGTCGAGGCAGTCAGCAAGGTGTACGGCACACGTGCCCTGCTCGACGGCGTCTCCCTCGGCGTCTCGGAGGGGGACCGGATCGGTGTGGTCGGCCGCAACGGCGACGGCAAGACCACCCTCATCCGGATGCTCGCCCAGCTGGAGGAGGCCGACGGCGGGCGCGTCACGCACGTCGGCGGACTTCAGCTCGGCGTCCTCACCCAGCACGACTCGCTCGACCCGGCCGCCACCGTCCGGCACGAGGTCATCGGCGACATGGCCGACCACGAGTGGGCGGGCAGCGCCAAGATCCGCGACGTGCTGACCGGTCTGTTCGGCGGGCTCGACCTGCCCGGCTTCGGCCAGGGCCTCGACACCGTCATCGGCCCGCTGTCGGGCGGTGAGCGGCGCCGCATCGCGCTCGCCAAGCTGCTGATCGCCGACCAGGACCTGATCGTCCTCGACGAGCCCACCAACCACCTCGACGTCGAGGGCATCAGCTGGCTGGCCGGGCACCTCCAGACGCGCAGGTCCGCCCTGGTCTGCGTGACCCACGACCGCTGGTTCCTGGACCAGGTCTGCACGCGCATGTGGGACGTGCAGCGCGGTGCGGTGCACGAGTACGAGGGCGGCTACAGCGACTACGTCTTCGCGCGCGCCGAGCGCGACCGCATCGCCGCCACCGAGGAGGGCAAGCGGCAGAACCTGATGCGCAAGGAGCTCGCCTGGCTGCGCCGCGGCGCCCCGGCGCGCACGTCCAAGCCGCGCTACCGCATCGAGGCCGCCAACGAGCTGATCGCGGACGTGCCGCCGCCGCGCGACACCAGCGCGCTGATGAAGTTCGCCAACGCCCGCCTGGGCAAGACCGTCTTCGACCTTGAGGACGTCACCATCCAGGCCGGGCCGAAGACGCTGCTGAAGCACCTCACCTGGCAGCTCGGTCCCGGCGACCGCGTCGGCCTCGTCGGCGTCAACGGGGCCGGCAAGACCTCCCTCCTGAGGGCCCTGGCCGAGGCCGCCCGTACGCAGGGCGACGTACAGCCCGCGGCGGGCAAGGTCGTCGTCGGCAAGACGGTCAAGCTGGCGTACCTCTCGCAGGAGGTCGGCGAGCTCGACCCGAACCTGCGGGTGCTCGAAGCCGTGCAGAAGGTCCGCGACCGGGTCGACCTCGGCACCGGCCGGGAGATGACGGCGGGGCAGCTGTGCGAGCAGTTCGGGTTCACGAAGGAGAAGCAGTGGACCCCGGTCGGGGACCTGTCGGGCGGTGAGCGCCGCCGCCTCCAGATCCTGCGGCTGCTGATGGACGAGCCGAACGTCCTCTTCCTCGACGAGCCGACGAACGACCTCGACATCGAGACCCTCACCCAGCTCGAAGACCTCCTCGACGGCTGGCCCGGATCGATGGTCGTGATCTCGCACGACCGGTTCTTCATCGAGCGCACCACCGACAAGGTCTTCGCGCTGCTCGGCGACCACACGCTGCGCAACCTGCCGCGCGGGCTCGACGAGTACCTGGAGCGGCGTGCGCAGGTCGTCGCCGCGTCCGCCGCCCTCGCCCCGGCCGCCCCGGCGAAGGCCGCCGCCAGGCCGGAGAAGTCCTCGGGCGACGCGCGTGCCGCGAAGAAGGAGCTCCAGAAGATCGAGCGGCAGCTCACCAAGCTCTCCGACCGGGAGACCAACCTGCACGCGCAGATCACCGAGAACTCCACCGACTTCGCCAAGGTCGCCGAGCTGGACGCCGAACTGCGTCGACTCATCGGCGAGCGGGACGAGTTGGAGATGCGCTGGCTGGAGATGGCCGAGGACGCGTGACGTCGGAGCGGTCGTCGGACGGCCGCGGTGGCGTGCGGGACAACGTAGAGAACACGTAGAGGGCTCATAACGAGCGCATCACAGGCCGGTCCTCCCTTGGGAACAGGGGCGGGACCGGCCCCTTGTTCGAGGGCTCCCAGTGATAGAAAGAAGCCCCGCTCGACTGACGTATATCTGCGGGATCCAAGCCCGATTCGCTCCTTTCCGGGAGGATGTGACCGCCCGGAATCGCGGGGGAGACCGACCGGGCAGCGGACCCCCGTGTGAAGAGGTAAGTGCTGATGTCTCAGCCGCCCAACCAGCCGCCGCAGGGGGGCTTCGGCGCCCCGCAGGACCCGAACGCCCCACAGGGCGGGGCTCCGCAGGGTCCGCCTCCGGGTGCTCCGCAGCCGCCGCCGGGCCCGCCGCAGATGCCGGCAGGCCCGCCGCAGGGGCCGCCGCCCGGCCAGCCGGGCTACGGATACCCGCAGGGTCCCCCGTCGGCCGCCGACAATCCGTACGCGCAGCAGGCCGCGCCGCAGCAGGGCTACGGGTACCCGGGTCAGCCCGGTCAGCCCGGCCCGTACGCACAGCAGCCGCAGCCGGGCTACGGCTACCCGGGCCAGCCCGGTCAGCCCGGCGCCCCGGCCCCCGGCGGCAACGGCCCGCAGAACAAGCAGAAGCTGCTGCTCATCGTCGGTGCGGCCGTCGCCGCGCTGATCGTGATCGCGGGCGGCATCTACCTGGTCTCGGGCGGCGAGAAGGAGCCGATCGCCAAGCCGACCACGGGTGCCGGCCCCTCCGGCGCCCCCACCGTCGACAAGGGCGACGGCAAGGGCGGCAACGGCCAGTCGGACGCCCCGGGCCGCGACGCGGGCACGGACTTCAACTCGGCCCGCCAGCCCGGCGACTCCAAGGTCCTGTGGAACCACGTCAACGCGGTCGACCTGCCCAAGGGCGGCGGCAAGGTGATGCCGATGTGGTACGTCGGCGACACCGTCATCCAGACGTACTACAAGACCATGACGGCGTACGGCGCCGCCGACGGCAAGAAGCGCTGGGAGATCCCGTTCCAGAACGAGGTCTGTGCCGCGCCGCGCCAGGTCGGCGCGGGCGACAAGGTCGTCATCGCGGTGAAGGACAACAACACCGAGAAGTCCAAGTGCAACCAGCTCCAGCAGGTCGACCTGAAGGCCGGCAAGACGGGCTGGCGCAAGGAGGTCGCGGCCGAGGGGCTCTTCACCGGTGCCAGCGTCGAGGAGATGGCGATCGCGGGTGACCTCGTCACGACCACCCGGTTCGTCGGCTCCGGCGCCTTCAAGCTCAGCGACGGCTCGAAGGTCTTCGGCAACGAGAAGATCAACAACTGCCGCGCCACCGGCTTCGCCTCCAACGGCACCCGGATGATCGCGGTCGACAGCTGCGGCACCGGCGACCCGGCGTCCGAGCAGGTCCGTGAGCTCGACACCACCACCGGCAAGGGCAAGTGGACCTGGAAGGTCCCCGCGGGCTGGGCCGTGAAGCGCGTCTTCTCGGTCGACCCGCTGGTGCTCTACATGGAGAAGGGCAAGAAGGAGGCGGGCAACATCACCTTCTTCAAGGCGAACGGCACCCCTGCCGCGCAGTTGGCCAAGGGTGAGGAACTGCCCGAGCCCTCGTGCGGCTGGGCGATCATGAAGAGCGACCTCCAGGGCTGCCAGGGCGTCGCCGCCGACGCGAACACCCTGTACGTGCCGAGCAAGGCGGAGCGCAGCCTCGACACGGGCCGCTCCAACGAGGTCCGCGCGTACGACGTGAACACCGGCAAGCGCAAGTGGGCCTCCAAGGGCGAGGGCAACACGCTGGTGCCCGTCAAGGCCGAGGGCGGCTTCGTCTTCGCGTACACCGAGCCTTCGTACGACAAGCCCGGCGGGCTCGTGAAGATCCCCGCTGCGGGCGGCAACCCGGTGTCGGTGCTGAAGAACCCGTCGTCCGTGCAGTCGATCGAGAACGGCATGTTCTCCAAGATCATCGGGTACGAGGGCGGCCGGCTCTTCCTCTCCCCCGACCGGGTCTCGGGCAAGGACGACGAGAAGCCGCAGACCCTGCTGGCTTTCGGCAACTGATGTGTACGGGGCGGGAGTTCGGCCGGTAACGGCTGTTCCCGCCCCGTCCGCCTACCCCGCCCCGGCCGCCCGGTCCGGTCGGTCCGGTCGGTCCGGTCGCTCGGCCCACCCGGCCACCCGGTCCGCCCGGTCCGCCCGGTCGGCCTGTTCGGCCCGGTCCGTCTGCTCAGCCTGCCCGGCCGGTCCGTCCGCTCGGTCGGTCCGCCTGCTCGGTCGGTCCGCCCGGCCCGGGCCGTCTGCTCCGGCTCGTGCCACCGCACCCCGAAGACTTCCGAGGGTCCCCGGATCCTCACCACCCTGCCACCGTCCTACGTCCCCAGAGGTAGTGCCCACATGACGCAGCCGCCCAACGAACCCCCGCAGAACGGGGCCGGGGCTCCGCCCCCCTCGCCGTTCAGCAAGACCCCCGAGCCCGGCCAGAACCAGGCCCCGCAGCCTCCCCAGGGTGCCCCCGGCCAGCCGCCGCAGACGCCCCCGCCGCCCGCCGGCGGCTTCGGCGCGCCCACCCCGCCGCCGGCTGGTGGCTTCGGGGCGCCCACCCAGCCGCCCGCCGGTGGCTTCGGCGCCCCGACCCCGCCGCCCCCCGGCCAGCAGCCGGGCCAGCCCGGTCAGCCGCCCACCCAGCCCGGCTACGGCTACCCGCAGACCCCGGGCCAGCCCCCGCAGGCTCCCGGCCAGCCCCCGCAGACGCCCCCGCCGGGCCAGGCGCCCCCGGCCGGTTACGGCTACCCGGGCCAGCCCGGCCAGCAGCCCCAGTCGGGCTACGGCTTCCCGGGCCAGCAGCCGCAGCCCGGCGGCCGGCCCACGGTCGGCATGTACCCGCCCCAGGCGCCCGCCCCGCAGCAGCCCGGCGGCAACGGCGGCGGTCTCACCAATCAGCTGAAGATCATCATCGCGGCGGTCGCCGCCGTCGTCCTGATCGTCGGCGCGGGCGTCGTCTACAAGGCGACCAGCAGCGACGATCCCACGGACGTCGCGGGCACCTCCTCCGGCGGCGAGGGCGGCGGCCCGGCCTCCGGAGGCAAGGCGCCGGAGGGCCCCGGCAAGGAGGAGGTCCCGGCCTCTTCCGCGGCCAGGGTGAAGTTCCAGATTCCGTACCCGACGGTGGGTGACGTCACCACCGTCAAGGGCACCTGGATCACCGAAAAGGTGTTCGCCAAGGCCCTGGTCAACTCCGTCGTCGGCTACGACGCCGACAAGGGCACGCAGCTCTGGAAGCTCGACCTCCCCGGCGCGGTCTGCGGCTACTCCCGCTGGCTCACCGCCGACGGGACCAAGGGCGCGGTCCTCTTCGAGGGCCCCAAGGAGTCGGGCAAGAAGTACGCCCAGTGCACCCAGATCGGCCTGATCGACCTCAATGCGGGCAAGCTGCTGTGGCAGAAGGGCTTCAAGGACGCCGACGCCCCCGCCCGCATGGAGAACGTCACCATCAGCGGCAACACGGTCGCAGCCGCCGGTCTCTACGGCGGCGGCGCGTTCGACCTCTCGGGCAAGGAGCTGTGGAGCCCCAAGCCCACCGCCGACGAGTGCAAGGACAAGGGATACGCGGGCGGCCCCGACGGTCTCGTCGCGCTCCGCTACTGCGGTGACTACGACTCCCCGCAGATCCTGGTCCAGCCGCTGAACCCGGCCACCGGCGCCCCGCTGAGCACCTACAAGATGACCGCGGGCGCCGACAAGGCCGCGATCCTCTCGGTCAAGCCCCTCGTGGTTTCCGCCGACGTCGGCGACACCGCCGAGGGCACCTCCGGGATGTCGGACATCTTCTCGGTCGACGCGAAGACCGGGAAGCAGATCGCCAAGATCTCGGTCGACGGCGAGAAGTACGAACCGAGGTGCCGGTTCGACGACATCGAGAACTGCACGCAGGTCGTCGTCGGCAACAACCGTGTCTACCTGCCGACGGCGCAGCGCCGGGGCGGTGCCGATTCGGGCCGCACCAACGAGATCGTCTCCTTCGACCTCACCACCGGCAAGCCGACCTCGGACCGCATCGACGCGGGCGAGGGGTACTCGATGTACCCGCTGCGGATGGAGGGCGGGAACCTGATCGTCTACAAGATGCCGCCGTACAACAAGGGCGGTCGTGTCACCAGCATCGAGGGCTCGACGCTGAAGCAGACGGTCCTGCTGGAGAACCCGGCGGACCGCACCGTCACGAACACCGAGCGGGACTTCACCTTCGACATGAAGGCCGTCAAGTTCGCCAACGGCCGCCTCTACCTGTCGAAGGACATGGTCAGCAAGCCGAGCAGCGTCTCGGAGAAGAAGTACCTGGCGGTGGTCTTCGGTCCCTGACCGGAGCACGCAACGGCCGTGGGG
>NZ_JBSGZD010000390.1:0-6263 GCF_053610825.1 Streptomyces sp. NPDC054863
CCATGGCGTCCCGCCCGCGCAGCCGCCGCCTGCGCCGCACCCTGCTCGCCGCTCTCGTCGCCGCCTCGGTGGCCGTGCCCACCGCCGGTGCGGCCGGGCCGGCCGCCGTGCCCGCACCCGCGCCCGCCGCCGCCAAGGCCCCGGCTCCGGCCGCGACCTCCGGCGACGACGGTGCGTACGTGACCCCGCTGGTCCGCAAGCTCGCCGCCGAGAACGGCGTCGACCTGGGCCAGGTCAAGGGCACCGGCGTCGGCGGTCGCATCCGCAAGCAGGACGTCGTGGCTGCCGCCGAGGCCGCCAAGGCCCCGGCTCCGGCTGCCGCCGCCCCGGCCGCGACCTCCAAGGCTCCGGCTCTTGAGGTCTCGCCGCTGCGCGGTCAGACGGTCAAGATGACCCGCATGCGCAAGGTCATCGGCGACAACATGATGAAGGCCCTGCACTCGCAGGCGCAGCTCACCAGCGTCGTCGAGGTGGACATCACCAAGCTGATGAGGCTTCGTGCTGCCGCCAAGGACGCGTTCGCCGCCCGTGAGGGCGTCAAGCTGTCCCCGATGCCGTTCTTCGTCAAGGCCGCGGCCCAGGCGCTGAAGGCCTACCCGGTCGTCAACGCCCGGATCAACGAGGACGAGGGCACGATCACGTACTTCGACTCGGAGAACATCGGCATCGCCGTGGACTCCGAGAAGGGCCTGATGACCCCGGTCATCAAGGGTGCGGGCGACCTCAACCTGGCGGGCATCTCGAAGAAGACCGCCGAGCTGGCCGGCAAGGTCCGCGGCAACAAGATCACGCCGGACGAGCTGTCCGGTGCGACCTTCACGATCAGCAACACCGGCTCGCGCGGTGCGCTGTTCGACACGGTCATCGTGCCGCCGAACCAGGTCGCCATCCTGGGCATCGGTGCCACCGTCAAGCGTCCCGTGGTCATCAACCACCCGGACCTGGGCGAGACCATCGCGGTCCGCGACATGACGTACCTGGCTCTCTCCTACGACCACCGCCTGGTGGACGGCGCCGACGCGGCCCGTTACCTGACGGCGGTCAAGGCGATCCTGGAGGCCGGCGAGTTCGAGGTCGAGCTCGGCCTGTAACTCCCGCAGTTCGTACAGTTTCTCCACCGCAGCGGCCCCTCCGGGAATTTTCCGGAGGGGCCGCTGCGCGTTAGGGTAATTCCCAGTCGTGGGAGGGATCGGGAAATGCAGTCCGGCAGGAAGACCGGGGCAAAGCGTATTTCGCTGGCCATTACGGGTGCTCTTGCGCTGACTCTCGCCATGGCCGGTTCGGCCGCCGGCCAAGAGGGCGGCATCGCCTGGAGCACCGGTGCGGGCGGCGCCTCCTGGTGGGAGTCCGAGGGGGACCACCACGTGGTCCAGGACCTCGCGAAGGACGGCCACTCCGCGGTGGGCCGGCTCTACGTCCCGTACCGGAACAAGGTCTACAACAACTGGGTGACCGGCGGCCTCAACTACCGCGCGGACTTCAATTTCAACCTCGCCGAGGATTCCGTGATCTCCTACCAGACCTGTGTCGGCGAGGCCGGCACGGGTGCGTTCAGCGCCTGTGGGCCCTGGGTGTACGGGAAAGCCTGACCGCGTGCGGAAGCGGGGAACGGCGGCCCTGGCCGTCACGGCACTGTGGCTGCTGGCGGGCTGCGGGGGTACGGAGAAGAGGGCGGCGGAGCCGGTCGTCGTCGGGCCGGTGGCCACTCCTTCCGGACCCACCGACACGGAAATGCCTTTTGCCGCCCATCTCCCCGGCGACGGCGAATTGAAGGAAATCCAGCGGGCCGAGTCCGTACTCCTCAATTCCTGTACGGCCGAATTCGGATTCACGACGCGGATCACCGCCCATTCCGATGCCGGACTGCTCGCCGACCTCCGCCGGGGCACCACGCTCCCCCGCACCCTCAAAGAGGCGGCGGCGTACGGCTTCCACAACGTGCCCGGCGGGACGGACAGGCCCGCCGGTCACAGGCCCGACCCCGAGCAGCGGACCCGGCTGCTCGTCCTCAACGGCCCCGATCCCCGGCCCGCCCCCGGCGGCGCCCCCTCCACCGGCCCCGACCGCAAGGTCAACGGCCGTGCGGTGCCGCGCGGCGGCTGCGCGGGACGCACCGAACGCACCCTCGCCGAGGGCAGCCCCGCCGAGTCCGCCGAGCACCCCGGCAACAGCGCGCTCAACACCCTCTTGAGGCTGCGGTCCGCCGCCTGGGCGCAGGGGGCCGCGGACCCCGCGTACACGAGGATGGTCGCCGACTGGTCCGCCTGCATGAAGCAGCGGGGCTTCTCCTACCCGTCCTTCGAGGCGGCGGCCGAGGATCCCGCCTGGGCCCGTACCGCCGAGGCGGGCCCCCGCGAGAAGGCCGCGGCCACCGCCGACCTCCGGTGCCGTACGGCGGTGAACTACCTGGGGGTCTCCGAGGCCGTCCATCTGGCGTACGAGCGCCGTGCGGTGGCGGACGCCGCCGCCACCCTCGCCTCGGTCGAGGCCCACTACGACGCGGTCGCGCGCAACGCCGCCAGGGTGCCCGCCGGATCCTCCCCGCACGCGCCGTAGGTCCCGGCCCGACGGCTCCCGGGCTGCCCGTATCGTCATCTCCACACGGCCCGCCCGCCGCGCCGCTCGCCCGCATGAAGGAGCTCCTCATGACCCCGCCCGTCGTCCACTCGCTGCGCGAGCAGATCCGCGAGCACATCGTGGAGGGGATCGTCAGCGGGCGCTGGAAGCCGGGCGAGCGCATCGTGGAGCGCCGGATCGCGACCGAGCTCCAGGTCAGTCAGACGCCCGTGCGCGAGGCGCTGCGCGAGCTGGAGACGCTGCGGCTGATCGAGTCCGCCCCCAACAAGGGCGTACGGGTGCGGAATCTGACGGCCGCCGATCTGGAGGAGAGCTACCCGGTCCGGGCGGGCCTGGAGCAGATCGCCGCCGAGCTGGCCGCGCCGGTGCTCGCGGACGACGTATCGGCCCTGGAGCCGCACGTGGTGGCGCTGTACGCGGCGGACCGGGCGGTCGACGGGGAGGCGCAGGTGCGGCACACGGTGGGCTTCCACCGGGAGCTGGTGCGGGCGGCGGGCAACAGCGTGCTGCTGCACACCTGGGAGGGCCTGGGCATCGAGGTGTTCACGGCGCTGTCGATCCGCTGGCTGGGGACGGTCCAGAAGTCGTACGCGGAGGAGCACGAGGACCTCGTGGCGGCCTTCCGGCGGCGCGATCCGCGGATCGGCGAACTGGTGAAGGCGCATGTGCTCGGATGTGCACCACGGGCGTGAGACGAGCACCGCACGCCCGGATTGCCCGGATTGGGACTTTCGGCACTGACACTTCGTGCCCATTTTTGTGGCACGGAATGCCTAGTTTGGCCTGCGGAAGACTTTTTTGCTCCTAGGCTTTGATCGATCATCGATCAGTTGCTTACAGTCGACGGCGGACCTCATCAGGTCCCGCACCAGCACGGCAAGCACCACAGCACGACCCGGGTCCCGTCCTGCCAGACACAGACCCCCCTTTTTCTCCACCCCCTCCTTCCCGGAAGGCGGCGTCATGACCGACCCCGTACGCAAGCTTCCGAGCGAGCTCGACCAGCTCCCGGACCGCGACACCGAAGAGACCGCCGAATGGGCGGCCTCCCTCGACGCCGTCGCCAAGGCCGCAGGCTCGAACCGAGCCGAATACCTGATGCGCCGTACCCTCCAGCACGCCGAGGCCGCCGGTCTGGCGCTGCCCAAGCTGCTGGAGACGGACTACGTCAACACCATCCCGACCGCCTCCGAGCCCGCCTTCGACGGCGACCTGGAGATGGAGAGCCGGATCACCGCGTGGAACCGCTGGAACGCGGCGGCCATGGTGACCCGCGGCTCCCGGTTCGGCGTCGGCGGCCACATCGCCACCTTCGCGTCGGCGGCCTGGCTGTACGAGACCGGCTTCAACCACTTCTTCCGCGGCAAGGAGGGGGACGGCTCCGGCGACCAGCTCTACATACAGGGCCATGCCTCCCCCGGCATCTACGCGCGCGCCTTCCTCGACGGCCGCCTCTCCGAGCAGCAGCTCGACAACTTCCGGCAGGAGGCGGGCGGCAACGGCCTCCCGTCCTACCCGCACCCGCGGCGCCTCCCCTGGCTGTGGGAGTTCCCGACGGTCTCCATGGGCCTCGGCCCGCTGTCCGCGGTCTACCAGGCGCGCTTCAACCGCTACCTGCAGAACCGCAGCATCAAGGACACCTCGAACTCCCACGTCTGGGCGTTCCTCGGCGACGGCGAGATGGACGAGCCCGAGGCCACGGCCGCGCTCGCCCTGGCCGCCCGCGAGGGCCTGGACAACCTGACCTTCGTCATCAACTGCAACCTGCAGCGCCTGGACGGCCCGGTCCGCGCCAACTTCCGCGTCGTGCAGGAGCTGGAGGGCGCCTTCCGCGGCGCCGGCTGGAACGTCGTCAAGTCGCTGTGGGGCTCCGCCTGGGACGAGCTCTTCCAGCTCGACACCACGGGCGCCCTGGTCCGCCGCCTGCGCGCGGTCCCCGACGCCCAGTTCCAGACGTACGCCACCCGCGACGTCGCCTACATCCGCGAGCACTTCTTCGGCGCCGAGCCCGCGCTCAAGCAGCTCGCCGCCGTCCTGTCGGACGCGAAGATCGCCGAGTGCTTCCACACCTCCCGCGGTGGCCACGAGGCCCGCAAGGTGTACGCGGCGTACAAGGCGGCCGTCGAGTTCAAGGGCGCGCCGACCGTGATCCTCGCGCAGACGGTGAAGGGCTACACGCTCGGCCCCGGCTTCGAGTCGCGCAACGCCAACCACCAGATGAAGAAGCTCACCGGCAAGGAGTTCCGCGCGATGCGCGACCTCCTGGAGCTCCCGATTCCGGACGCCAAGCTGGACGAGTCGCTGGTGCCGTACGGCCACCCGGGCGAGAACTCCCCTGAGGTGCGCTACCTCCAGGAGCGCCGCGCCGCCCTCGGCGGTCCGGCCCCCGCCCGCCGCATGCACGCGTCCGCGCCGCTGCCGCAGCCCGCGGAGAAGTCCTTCGCCGCCCTGAAGAAGGGCTCCAAGCAGGGCATGGCCACCACCATGGCGTTCGTACGCCTGGTGAAGGACCTGATGCGGGACAAGGAGACCGGGAAGCGCTGGGTGCCGATCGTCCCCGACGAGGCGCGCACCTTCGGCATGGAGGCGCTGTTCCCCTCCGCCGGCATCTACTCGCCGCTCGGCCAGACGTACGACCCGGTCGACCGCGACCAGTTGATGTACTACAAGGAGGCCAAGGACGGTCAGGTCCTCAACGAGGGCATCACCGAAGCCGGGGCCATGGCGGACTTCATCGCCGCGTCGACCGCGTACTCCACGCACGGCGAGACGATGATCCCGTTCTACATCTTCTACTCGATGTTCGGGTGGCAGCGGACCGGCGACCAGATGTGGCAGCTCGCCGACCAGCTCGGCAAGGGCTTCATCGTCGGCGCGACGGCGGGCCGTACGACCCTGACGGGCGAGGGCCTCCAGCACGCGGACGGCCACTCGCACCTGATCGCCTCGACCAACCCGGCGTCGCTGAACTACGACCCGGCGTTCGCCTACGAGGTCGCGGTCATCGTCCAGGACGGCCTCAAGAGGATGTACGGGGAAAATCCCGAGGACGTCTTCTACTACCTCACCGTCTACAACGAGCCGATGCCGCAGCCCGCGATGCCCGAGGGCGTCGAGGAGGGCATCGTCAAGGGCCTCTACCGGTTCAAGGAAGCGGCCCCCGCGACCTCCCCGGACGCCGCGCGCGCCCAGCTGATCGCTTCCGGCACGGCGATCCACTGGGCCCTGGAGGCGCAGGAGCTCCTCGCCGCCGAGTGGGACGTGTTCGCCGACGTGTGGTCCGCGACCTCGTGGGGCGAGCTGCGCCGCGACGCGCTGGAGGCCGACGAGGCGCTCCTGCGCGGTGAGCAGCGCACCCCGTACGTGACGGCCGCGCTGGCCGACGCGCCGGGCCCGGTCGTCGCGGTCAGCGACTGGATGCGTCAGGTCCCCGACCAGATCAGCCAGTGGGTCGAGCAGGACTACACCTCGCTGGGCACGGACGGCTTCGGCATCTCCGACACCCGCGAGGCGGCCCGCCGCCACTTCGGCGTCGACGCCCAGTCGGTCGTCGTGGCGACGCTGGCCCAGCTGTCGAAGCGGGGCACGGTCCCGGCCTCGGCGGTCAAGGAGGCGCGGGAGCGCTACGGGCTGTAGTACCCGTACGGCTCGTGTGTCAGTGGCAGCGCGCATGATGACCTCATGCG
>NZ_JBSGZD010000391.1:0-6189 GCF_053610825.1 Streptomyces sp. NPDC054863
CTCTTGGCGGTTGGGGCTACGGCCTGCGCGCCGACGTCACGCGGTAGACGTCGTACACGCCCTCCACTCCCCTGACCGCCTTCAGCACGTGGCCGAGGTGCTTCGGGTCGCCCATCTCGAAGGTGAAGCGCGAGGTGGCCACCCGGTCGCGGGACGTCTGGACGGCCGCCGACAGGATGTTGACGTGCTGGTCGGACAGGACCCGGGTGACGTCGGACAGCAGCCGGGACCGGTCGAGGGCCTCGACCTGGATGGCGACCAGGAAGACCGACGACTGGGTGGGCGCCCACTCGACTTCGAGGATCCGCTCGGGCTGCTGCGACAGCGAGTCGACGTTGACGCAGTCCGCGCGGTGCACGGAGACGCCGCTGCCCCGGGTGACGAACCCGATGATGGGGTCGCCGGGCACGGGCGTGCAGCAGCGGGCGAGCTTGACCCACACGTCGTCGACGCCCTTGACGACGACGCCCGGGTCGGCGTTGGCCCGGCGCTTGCTGCGGCCGTGCGAGGGCGGCGAGCTCTCCGCGATGTCCTCGTTGGCGGCGTCCTCCCCGCCGAGCGCCTGCACCAGCTTCTGCACGACGGACTGGGCGGTGACGTGGCTCTCGCCGATCGCCGCGTAGAGGGAGGAGATGTCCGGGTAGCGCATCTCGTGCGCGAGGGTGACCAGCGAATCCCCCGTCAGGATCCGCTGGATCGGCAGGTTCTGCTTGCGCATGGCGCGCGCGATGGCGTCCTTGCCCTGCTCGATGGCCTCGTCGCGGCGCTCCTTGGAGAACCAGGCACGGATCTTGTTGCGGGCGCGCGGCGACTTCACGAAGCCGAGCCAGTCGCGGGACGGACCCGCGCCGTCCGCCTTGGAGGTGAAGACCTCCACCAGGTCGCCGTTGTCCAGGGTCGATTCGAGCGGTACGAGCCGCCCGTTGACCCGCGCTCCTATGGTCCGGTGGCCGACCTCGGTGTGCACCGCGTACGAGAAGTCGACGGGGGTCGCGCCCGCCGGGAGCGCTATGACGTCGCCCTTGGGCGTGAAGACGAAGACCTCGTTGCGGGAGAGGTCGAAGCGGAGCGACTCCAGGAACTCGCTGGGGTCCTCGGTCTCCTTCTGCCAGTCGAGCAACTGCCGCAGCCACGCCATGTCGTTGACCGCGTCGTCCTTGTGACGCGGCACGTCGGTACGGACCTTGGAGGCGCCGGCGGACGGCTCCTGCTTGTACTTCCAGTGCGCGGCGATGCCGTACTCGGCGCGGCGGTGCATGTCGAAGGTGCGGATCTGGAGCTCGACCGGCTTGCCGCTGGGCCCGATGACCGTCGTGTGCAGCGACTGGTACATGTTGAACTTGGGCATCGCGATGTAGTCCTTGAACCGGCCGGGGACCGGATTCCACCGCGCGTGCACGGTACCGAGGGCCGCGTAGCAGTCCCGCACCGTGTCGACGAGGACGCGAATGCCCACCAGGTCGTAGATCTCCGCGAAGTCACGGCCGCGGACGATCATCTTCTGGTAGACGCTGTAGTAGTGCTTCGGGCGTCCGGTGACGGTCGCCTTGATGCGGGCGGCCCGCAGGTCGGACTGCACCTCGTCGGTCACTATGGCCAGGTACTCGTCGCGCTTGGGGGCGCGCTCGGCGACCAGGCGCACGATCTCGTCGTACATCTTGGGGTAGAGGATCGCGAAGGCGAGGTCCTCCAGCTCCCACTTGATGGTGTTCATGCCCAGGCGGTGGGCGAGCGGCGCGTAGATCTCCAGGGTCTCGCGCGCCTTCTTCTCCTGCTTCTCGCGCTTCAGGTACCGCATGGTGCGCATGTTGTGCAGGCGGTCGGCGAGCTTGATGACCAGGACGCGGGGGTCCTTGGCCATCGCCACGACCATCTTGCGCACGGTCTCGGCCTGCGCGGCCTCGCCGAACTTGACCTTGTCGAGCTTGGTCACGCCGTCGACGAGGAGCGCCACCTGGTCGCCGAAGTCGCGGCGCAGGGTGTCCAGGCCGTACTCGGTGTCCTCGACGGTGTCGTGCAGGAGACCTGCCATCAGCGTCGCCGGGTCCATGCCCAGCTCGGCGAGGATCGTCGTCACGGCGAGCGGGTGCGTGATGTACGGGTCGCCGCTCTTGCGCTTCTGCCCGCGGTGCCAGCGCTCGGCGACCTGGTAGGCCTTCTCGATCTGGCGCAGCGTCGCGGTCTCGATCTTCGGGTCGTTGCTGCGCACTATCCGCAGCAGCGGCTCCAGGACCGGGTTGTACGGGGACGAGCGCTGCACTCCGAGGCGGGCGAGCCGGGCACGTACGCGGTTGGAGGAGCCGCCGGTGCGCGCCGTGGCTCCCGCGGGGGAGGCGGGGCGGACGGCGGGTGCCGGCGGGGGGCCTGCTGCGCGCTCCGGGGCCACCGGCGGCTTGGGCTTGTCGGCCGGGGGCTTCGGGGGCGTGGCGCCCGCCGCGGCCTTGTCCGGCTGCGGGGTGGCGACTGGCTGGGCCTCGTCAGGCAAGTGCGCTCCTCGTACGGGTCCTGGACTCCGGGGTGCACCCGTGGGACGCGGCTGCCGGTTCAGGTGGTCCCCGGTCGGGTCCGGAACGTCCATGGTATCGACCCTTGGGCCCACGTTCTTCCTGGGCAAGGAGTCAATTCAAGGGAAAGGCGGGCCCCGGGTTGCCCCGGTGACCCGCCTTCCGTCGTACTGCCGACCTGGTCAGACCGTGATCAGGGCTTCCAGCGGAGCGCCTTGGAGGGCCGGCTCCAGCTTGTCCCGGCCGTTCAGGAAGCCGAGCTCCATGAGGACCGCGACTCCGGCGACCTCTGCCCCGGCCCGCCGGATCAGCTCCAGCGAGGCCTCGGCCGTACCGCCGGTGGCGAGGACGTCGTCGATGATCATGACGCGGTCGCCCGCGCTCAGGTCCTCGGCGTGCACCTCGATCTCGGCGGTCCCGTACTCCAGCTCGTACGCCTGCGAGAGCGTCGCGCCGGGCAGCTTGCCGGCCTTGCGGACCGGGATGAAGCCGAGCCCCGCGCGGATCGCGACCGGTGCGGCCAGGATGAAACCGCGTGCCTCCAGGCCGACGATCTTCGTGGCTCCGTGCTTCACGCACAGGTCCGCGAGGGCGTCGGTGAGGGCCGAGAAGGCCTCCGGGTCGGCGAGCAGCGGCGTGATGTCCTTGAAGACGACGCCGGGCTTCGGGTAGTCCTGCACGTCCCGGATGCGGCTGAGCAGCAGCTCGCGGGTGGTGTCCACGGTCGCGTTCATCGGCGCTTCCCCTGGGTGGGGCGGCCACGGCCGGGACGCTGGCCCACGACGGGAGCGGCGGCGGCGGGGACCACGTCATGCGGCTCGCCCTCGCCGTCGTCGGCGGACTCGCCCTTGGCCTCGGCGGCGGCCCGCTTGGCCAGGATGCGCTTCTTCAGGGCCTTCATCTGCGGGTCGCGCTCCTTCAGGTCGGCGACCAGCGGAGTGGCGATGAAGATCGAGGAGTACGCACCGGCCGCGAGGCCGACGAACAGCGACAGCGAGATGTCGTTGAGCATGCCCGCGCCGAGCACGCCACCACCGATGAACAGCAGTCCCGCGACCGGCAGCAGCGCGACGACCGTGGTGTTGATGGAGCGCACCAGGGTGCCGTTGAGGCTGCGGTTGGCGATCTCGCTGTACGTGAAGCGGGTCTGCTTGGTGATGTCCTTCGAGCCCTCCTTGAGTCCGTCGAAGACGACGACGGTGTCGTAGAGGGAGTAGCCGAGGATGGTCAGCAGACCGATCACGGTGCCCGGGGTGACCTCGAAGCCCACCAGGGCGTAGACGCCCACGGTGATGGTGAGGTCGTGGATGAGGGCGATGAGGGCGGCGACGGCCATCCGCCACTCGAAGGCGATGGCCAGATAGATCACCACCAGGACCATGAAGACCGCGAGACCGGTCCAGGCCTTGTTGGCGATGTCCTCGCCCCAGCTGGGGCCGACCAGGTCGGCGTTGATCTTCTCGGCCGGGACCTTGAGGTCCTGGGCGAGCTTTTCGGCCACCGGGGCGGCGGAGGCGGTATCGAGTCCGCCGACCTGGATGCGCAGGGTGTCGTTGCCGAGCTTCTGGACGATCGCGTCGTGGCCGGAGGCCTTCTCGGCGACCTCCTTGGCGTGCTCCACGGAGACCGAGGTGGGGGGCGTGGTGAAGAGCGCGCCGCCCTGGAACTCGATGCCCATGTTGAGGCCCTTGAACCCGAGGCCCGCGATGGCGATGACGGTGATCAGGATGGAGATCCCGTAGTAGATCATCCGCTTTCCGACGAAGTCGTAACCGACCTCGCCGCGGTACAGCCTGGCGCCGATGCTGCCGAGTCGCGACATCTCACGCCTCCTTCGGTTCGGTGGGGGCGGACACACGGCGGGTGCGGCGCAGCGGGGGCTGGACGCCGAGCCGCTTCGGGTCGAGCCCGGACCACTTGTGGCCGTTGCCGAAGAACTTCGTCTTCGCGGCGAGCAGCGTCATCAGCGGCTTGGTGAAGAGGAACACCACGACGACGTCGAGCAGGGTGGTCAGGCCGAGCGTGAACGCGAAGCCCTGCACCTTGCCGACGGTGACGGCGTACAGCACCACGGCGGACAGCAGCGACACGAAGTCGGACACCAGGATGGTGCGCCGGGCGCGCGGCCAGGCCCGCTCCACGGCGGGGCGCAGGGTACGGCCGTCGCGGATCTCGTCCCGGATGCGTTCGAAGTACACGATGAACGAGTCGGCGGTGATGCCGATGGCGACGATGGCGCCGCAGACCGCCGGCAGGTTCAGCGCGAAGCCGATGGTCGGGCCGAGCAGGGTCATGATCGTGTACGTCAGGACGCCGGAGACCAGGAGGCTCAGGAGCGCGACGAACGACAGGCCGCGGTAGTAGAGCACCAGGTAGATGACGACGAGCGCGAGACCGATCGCACCGGCGATGAGACCCGCCTTGAGCTGGTCGCTGCCGAGGGCCGGAGTGACCGTGGTGGTGGCCTGCTCCTTGAAGGTGAGCGGCAGGGAACCGTACGACAGGATGTTGCCGAGCTCCTGCGCGGACTCCTGGGTGAAGCTGCCGGTGATCTCGGCGTTGCCGCTGAGGACCTGGTTCACGGAGGGTGCGGAGACGACGTTGCCGTCGAGGACGATGCCGAACTGGTTCATCGGCGCCTGCTGCTTCATCAGCTTGGCAGTCGTCTTGGAGAACTTGTCGGAGCCCTTCGAGGTGAACTCCATGTCGACCTTCCACAGCGCGCGCTGTGTGTCGAACGTGCCACCGGCCTTCTTGACGTCGGTGCCTTCGAGCTCCGCCGGGCCCAGGATGTACTTCTCCCAGGTCTTGCCGTCGGTGCCCAGACCACAGGCGATCGTCGGCTCGCTCGGCTTGATGCCGTCGCCGGCCTTCTCACGCTGCGCGGGCTTGGTGCAGTCCAGGGCGACGAACGCGTCCTGCAGCTTCTTGGTGGCCGGGTCCGGAGCGGGCGGCGTCGGCGTCTTCTTCGGGTCGGGGCTCTTGGTGCCCGCGCTGCCCGAGGGGTTCGGCGTCGGGGCCTTCAGCGCGTCGGTGACGGCGCGACCCTGCGAGGTGGCGGTCGAGGACGGCGTGGCCTTGTCCTTGTCCGCGGGGGCCTTCGGGTCCTTCGCCTCGGGCTTGCCCGTCGACGAGGGGTTCGGCTTCGGGGTCTTCGCCGGGTCGGGAAGCGGGGTTCCCTGGGTGACCGTCAGCACCTGCCGGAAGTAGAGCTTGGCGGTCGTGCCGACCTGCTCGCGGGCCTGTGCGGAGTTCGTGCCCTTGGGGATGTTGACAATGATGTTGTCATCGCCCTGGGTCTGGACCTCGGACTCCGAGACACCCATGCCGTTGACGCGGCGCTCCATGATGGAGACCGCGGTGTCCATGTTCGTCTTGTTGATCGCGTTGGGCTGGCCCGGCTCGTTCTGCGCCTTGAGCGTGATGCTCGTACCGCCGGCGAGGTCGATGCCGAGGCGCGGAGTGGTGTGCCCGGACGCGAACATCCCGCCTGTGAGGGCGAGGATCACGATCGTGATCAGAGCCAGGGCGCGCCCCGGCCTGCCCGGGGCCCCCGAGGCCTTGCGGCCCTTCTTCGGTGCTGCCACCTTCTCGATTCTCCCTGTCCAACCGCACGCGCCGGGTGTGCGTCGATGCGGCCACGAAGTGTTGTGGGGGCCTGCCCCCGCAAAGGTCCGCCGCGGTC
>NZ_JBSGZD010000392.1:0-6115 GCF_053610825.1 Streptomyces sp. NPDC054863
CCCGTCAGGATCTTCGCACCCTCCTGCTGGCCGATGTCCAGGTACGAAAGGATCTTCTGGAGCTGGTCGTTGGAGGCCTGTGCGCCGATCATCGTGTCCGTGTCGAGGGGGTGGCCCGGCCTGATGAGTTCGGTGCGGGCGATCGCCGCCTCCAGGAACTCGCCGTAGCAGCCCCGCTGGATGAGGGCGCGCGACGGACAGGTGCACACCTCGCCCTGGTTCAGGGCGAACATGGTGAACCCTTCGAGGGCCTTGTCGCGGAAGTCGTCGTCCGCGTTCCACACGTCGTCGAAGAAGAGGTTCGGGCTCTTGCCGCCGAGTTCGAGGGTGACCGGCTTGATGTTCTCCGAGGCGTACTGCATGATCAGCCGCCCCGTGGTGGTCTCCCCGGTGAACGCGATCTTCGCGACGCGCGGGCTGGAGGCGAGCGGCTTGCCCGCCTCGACGCCGAAACCGTTGACGATGTTGACGACCCCCGGCGGCAGCAGGTCGGCGACCAGGCTCATCCAGAAGTGGATCGAGGCGGGCGTCTGCTCGGCCGGCTTCAGCACGACGGTGTTCCCGGCCGCCAGCGCGGGCGCCAGCTTCCACGTGGCCATCAGGATCGGGAAGTTCCAGGGAATGATCTGGGCCACCACGCCGAGCGGCTCGTGGAAGTGGTAGGCGATCGTGTCGTCGTCGAGCTCGCTCAACGACCCCTCCTGGGCACGCAGCGCACCCGCGAAGTACCGGAAGTGGTCGATGGCCAGGGGAATATCGGCGGCCAGGGTCTCCCGTACCGGCTTGCCGTTCTCCCAGCTCTCCGCGACCGCCAGCTCCTCCAGGTGCGTTTCCATCCGGTCTGCGATGCGCAACAGGACGTTCGCCCGGTCACCGGGCGCCGTGCGTGCCCAGCCGGGTGCCGCCGAGTGCGCCGCGTCCAGGGCGAGTTCGACGTCCTCGGCGGTGCCGCGGGCGATCTCGGTGAAGGTGCGGCCGTTGACCGGGCTCGGGTTCTCGAAGTAGCCGCCGCGCACGGGTGCGACGAACTCGCCGCCGATCCAGTGGTCGTAGCGGTTCTGGTACGAGACGAGTGCGCCCTCGCTGCCGGGTGCGGAGTATCGGGTCATCGCGGTGGCCTCCCTCGGGAGGTGCCGCCCGCCGTCGGGCGGCACCCGGAGGGACGCTAGAGCGGGCGACGTTGCAACGCCGTTGCACAGGCCGCGCCGGCAGTCGGTGACCCACGCAGTTCCGCATCGAGTGCGGCCACCCGCGCAAGCACTGCGGGTCGCCGCTCCGCGGGCGCGGCGGCGGCGAGCGCCCGCCACACCTCCAGATCGTCCTCGCCCCACGGGCTGTACACCCAGTCCGACAGCAGCCCCGGATCCGCGCGCGCCACCAGCGCGGCCCGCAGCTCACCCTCCAGCCGCCGCCTCAGCCGTACGACGGCGGGCGCCTGCGAAGCGGGCAGCAGCGGCCCCGGGTACGCCCCCATGGCGGCAGCCACGGCACCCGACCCGAGCCGCCTGGCCACCACCGCGAAGTCCGCGTCGACCGGGACGGTCAGCCGGTACGGGCGCGAACTCAGCAGGCCCGGCCCCAACAGGCGGCGCAGCCGCGACAGTTCCGCCCGCAGCGTCACGGGCGTGACCGACTCGTCCTCGTACAGCTCGCACAGCAGCTCGTCGCCGGAGAGGCCCTCGGGATGACGGGCAAGCAGTACAAGGATCTCGCTGTGCCGCCTGCTCAGCCGCACCTTGGACCCGTCCGCCACCAGCAGCGCCTCGTCGCGCCCCAGGGCGTGCAGCATGGCCCTGTCGGCGTCCGGGGACGGTGGGGGAGCGAGCAGCGCCAGATGGGACTCGGCGGCGCGGGCCACTGCCTGTACGAAGGCCAGACTGTGCGGATGGGCGAGGCTGTCGCCCCCGGTGATGTCCACCGCGCCCAGGACCCGTCCCGTGTTCGGGTCGTGCAGGGGCGCCGCCGCGCACGTCCACGGATGCACGGGCCGCAGGAAGTGCTCGGCGGCGAACACCTGGACGGGCCGGTCCAGGGCCAGCGCCGTGCCCGGTGCGTTGGTCCCCACCGCAGCTTCGGCCCAGCGGGCGCCCGGCACGAAGTTCATCTTCCCGGCACGTTCCCGGGACTGCGCGTGCCCCTCCACCCACAGCAGCCTCCCGTGCGCGTCGCACACCGCGAGCAGGTGCTTCCCGTCGTGCGCGTACGCCCCCATCAGCTCGCGGACCAGGGGCATCGCCCGGGCCAGTGGATGGCCGTCCCGGTACGCTCCGAGCTCGTCCTCCGCGAGCTCCACGCGCGCGCGGCCCTCGGGGACCACCCGGGCGCGCGCGGACCGCCGCCAGGAGTCGGCCACCACGGGGCGCACCGGCCGCTCTATACGACCCGCCGACGTGAACGCGTCGTACGCCCGGTGCAGCACACCGAGCCGCGCGCCGGGGTCGTCGCCGGGTTCCAGAGCCACCCACGCATCGGTCAAGTCGGCCTCCCCGGCGAAGACTTCGGACGGCAGCGGGCCCGGCGGGCCGCGCCTCATCGTCGTACCGCCAGGGGAGGGAGACAAGCGGTGCGGCAGCCGACCCGGGCGACGGGAACCGGCCCGCGCACGCCGGAACGGCGACGAGAGGCAGCCCCTACGGGGACGACCGGGCTGCCCGGTCGGGGGCCGGCCCGTACCGTCCGCTACTGCTCCGACTGCGCGGCGATGATCAGCTCCTTCATCAGCTCACGGCTCAGTTCGGGATCGTCCTCGAAGGGCAGCCAGTCGCGCCCGCACCGGCACCGCATCCGCACCGGGTCGCCCCATCGGCCCCCGGCGGAGAACCCGGTGACCGCCGCACAGCCCGGGCAGGCCATCGGGCCTTCCCCCGCGATCACGATCGGCGCCAGCATCTCGATCGACCAGGGGTCCAGCAGCTCGAACTCGTCCATGACCGCGCGCCTACCGGGGCAGGATCTCGCCGAGGCCCGCATCCGGTTGCCGCAGGCCCTCCGGAGAGATCCCGGAGGGAAGGGCGGCCTCGGCCTCGCGCGGGCGCCGCAGGGCGGGCTCCGGCGCAGCCAGGTTCTTCTCGGTGTCCATGCAGCGGATAGTGGCACGGGAGCGGAGTGCGCTGCCACCGGCATCCTCCCCGCCCGGCCTGTTCAGCGGGGTCCGGGCCCCGCCGCGGACGGGCCCTGACCCCGTACGGTCCGCGCCACCTCACGCAGGTGCCGGTGCAGCCCCCGGTGCGGTTCGCCGGGCGGCAGCCACTCCTTGCGGATCTTCGCCACACACGTGTAGTTCGTGTCGCAGACGTTGGCGAGCGGTGCCTGGCCGGCCTGACCGACCAGCTGGTACGCGTCCAGCTCCGACAGGCCGTAGTCCCGTGCCAGCCACTGCACCAGATCCAGCTGCGAGATCCGGAACGCGTCCTCAAGGGGGCGCGCCGACCCCGTCGAGAGGATGTGGGTGTCGGACTCCAGCCGCGGCCACGGCGTGGCCACCCCCTTGAGCAGCTCGACCACCACCACGGTGTTCATGGCGCACTCCACGGCGACCCCGCACGTCTCGCCCTCGCCCTGACGGGCGTGCCCGTCGCCCAGGCTGAGCAGCGCGCCCTCCACGTTGACGCCCAGGTAACAGGTGACACCGGTACGCATCTCGGGGGTGTCCATGTTGCCGCCGTGCGCGTCGGGCACCAGCGCGGAGCGCACCTCCAGGTTCGCCGGCGCCACCCCGACCGTGCCGTGCATCGGGTCCATGGGCAGCTCGATCTCGATGTCGCTGTCCCGGGCGCGGAAGAGGCAGGTGCGCCGTTCCCGGTCCAGTTCCCACATCCACACCACCTCGGGCAGCGGCGCCTGCAAGGAGGCCGTCGCATGCGTCGACGTCAGTGCGCCGAACAACGGCACCGTCGTCGACGCCGCCCAGTCGCGCGCGGGCTCGATCGACACGAAGTGCACCGCCACCGTGTCGCCCGGCTCGGCGCCCTCCACGTAGAACGGCCCGGTCTGCGGATTCAGGAAGGGAAACTCGCACACCTGCGACACGAGGTCCTTCTCGGACCGCACCCGGCCCGCGAAACAGTCCTCCGTGTACAGGTCGAGCACCGTGCCCGGCGCGATCCGTGCCACGGGCGTGGCTCCGCCGAAGGTCCAGGCGAACTCGCCCTCTTGAGGCCGTACGGTCACCACGCGGGGATCGGTCATCGGTGTGGGGCTCCACTCTGCGGGCTCTGCGGACGGTGTGGGTTCTGCGGGCCGTGCGGTGCGTGCGGGCCGTGCGGATCGAGGTCGTCGGGCAGGTCGTCGAGGTGCACCCGGCCGGTCTCCGCGACCCGCTCCGGATGCCTGCGCAGCAGTACGCCCAGGACCACGACCCCGACGAGCATCCACACGGCGACGACCGGACCGGCGTACGACACGGGTGCCTTCAGCTGCGACACGAAGTCGAAGGCCGGGATCCCGGCGGCCGTGAGCAGCGCGGGCACGAACGTCACGATGCCCAGCACGGGGAAGAGCAGGTGCAACACCGGGTGGAACAGGTCGCGGCGCCGCCGCAGGAAGTAGCCGATGCACGACAGGTTGACGACGATGTACACCCCGATGACGACGGTGACGATGATCGTGGCCAACAGGACGAACGCTGTCAACGGGTCGTACGCGAAGCCCAGTCCGAGCATCGCGGCCACCGCGACGGCGAACTGCACGGCGATCCCGGTGACGGGGGAGCGGTGGCGGGGGTGCAGCCGCGCGAAGGCGCTCGGGAAGACCCCGATGCGGCCGAAGGCGAAGGCGGTACGCGTCGAGACGTTCGCGCAGGCATTGGCGTTGGCGACCGTCGAGTTGACCACCGCGAGGAACAGCAGCAGCCAGAACAGCCCGAACGACGCCCGCGCCACCCCCTCCCACGAGGCGGCGCCCGCGGCACCGAACCCGGCGAAATCGTCGGGCCCCAGATGGACCGCCATCGCGTAGGTGGTCAGGATGTACACCAGGCCGATGGACAGGGCCGCCCCGAGCACCGCGCGCCGCATCGTACGGCGCGGATCCTTCGCCTCCTCCGCGAGCGGGGCGGCGGCCTCGAACCCTGCGAACGCGAGCACCGTGTAGACGGACCCTGCGAAGATGCCGCTGATTCCGTCGAATCCGTCGGCGGTGTGCGAAGTGCCGAACACCGAGAGGGTGTTGGCATCGCCCGCCTGTGAGATCAGCAGCACCGCGAACACCACGAACACCAGCACCTCAAAGATGCCGAGGACCGTCCCGAAGCGCGCCGACGCCCGCACCCCGAAGAATCCGGCCAGCGCGATGACCACCGCCCCCGCAAGGGACCACGGCCACCACAGGTCCGCGGGGTAGGACGCCCACTCCTGGTGCAGCGTGCCCGCCGTGGTGAATCCCAGCTGGAGCAGCAGCAGCGCCGGTACGAGCGACTCGACGAAGGCGTACCCCCAGCCCACCAGGAAGCCCACCGCCGGATGCAGGCCCTGCGCCGAGTACGTCGCCACGGAACCGGCGGCGGGCATCCGGCGCGCCAGCTCTGCCACGCACGAGGCGGTGAACAGACAGGCCACCAGCGCCACCAGCACCGACAGCGGCAGACTGCCGCCCGCGAAGGCGGCACCGGCCGGGATGGAAGCGGCGATCGCCGCCGCCGGTGCCATGGCCGTCACGCTCTGGAAGAGGACGTCGCGCAGCCCTACGGCATTGCGGCGCAGTCCCGTGTGCGATTCCCCCGACACCCTGTGCTCTCCTGTCCGCCGACCGGATTGCCTCGTCACTGCCTCGTGCGCTGAACGGTTGCGCGGTGTGCGGCGTGCGGCGTGCGCGGCTCACCGTACGGCGCGGGGCGCATGCGGAGGAAGGGTGCGGGGAGGCGCGGGGGAGCGCTGTGCCCGCCTGGTATGCCCTGCCGGCGAGCGCCCGGGCATCCGGAATGTTGCGGTCCGTCGCACGAAAGGCACCAACTTGCCTACAGGGCTCGCGAGATGCCCTCGTACGGTCGACTCTGGACGGTATGGCCATGCCGCCCGTACCACCGCACCAGCCGCCGGGAACGCCGCCCGGAGGAGGCTTCGGACCGCCCCAGGGGCCGCCGGGTCCGCCACAGGGCCCGCCGCCCGGCGGTTACGGC
>NZ_JBSGZD010000393.1:0-6107 GCF_053610825.1 Streptomyces sp. NPDC054863
GAGGTGCGGCAGGGGCCGGGGCGCAGCGCCAGCACGCGGTGACGTCGTCGGTGATGATGACGCGCCGCGACCCGTGGGTGAACATGCTGCGCACCACGATCGCCTGCATGGCGGCCGGTGTGGGCGGCGCCGATGCGGTGACGGTGCTGCCCTTCGACCAGGCGATCGGCCTGCCGGACGCGTTCGCGCGCCGTATCGCCCGTAACACCTCCACCATCCTGGTCGAGGAGTCGCACCTGTCGCGGGTCGTCGACCCGGCGGGCGGCTCCTGGTACGTCGAGCAGTTGACGGACCAGCTGGCGGCGGCGGCCTGGGAGTGGTTCCAGGAGATCGAGAAGGCCGGCGGTCAGGAGCGGGCGCTGGCCTCCGGTCTGGTCGGGGAGCGGATCGCCGCCACCTGGGAGCGCCGTACGAAGGCACTCGCCAAACGGCGCGAACCGATCACCGGCGTCAGCGAGTTCCCGAACCTCGCCGAGCGTGCCGTCGACCGCGACCCGGCGCCCGCGAAGCCGTCCGGGGGGCTCCCCCGGGTCCGTCGCGACGAGGCGTACGAGGCGCTGCGCGCCCGCTCCGACGCCCACCTGGCGGCGACCGGGGCCCGTCCTCGCGTCTTCGTCGCCGCACTGGGACCGGCCGCCGCGCACACCGGCCGGGTCACCTTCGCCGCGAACCTCTTCCAGGCGGGCGGCGTCACACCGGTGCACGACCCGGTGACGGTCGACGCGGGCACGGTCGCCGGGGCGTTCACGGCGAGCGGTGCGGGCGTGGCCTGCATCTGCTCCAGCGACGCCCTGTACGCGGAGCAGGCGGCGGACGTCGCCGCCGCCCTCAAGGAGGCGGGGGCGCGGACGGTGTTCCTCGCGGGCCGTCCGGGGGAAGCCGAAGACACGTACCGCAGTGCCGGCGTCGACGCGTTCGTCTTCGCGGGCTCGGACGCGGTGGCCGTGCTCACCTCCGTCCTCGACCGTATGGAAGTGAAGTAATGGGCAGCATCCCCAATTCCGCCGGGATTCCCGACTTCTCGCAGATCGGACTCGGCGCTGCCGCTCCGGCGGCCTCCGAGGAGCAGTGGCGTTCGGCCGTCAAGGAGTCGACCGGCCGCGGCGTCGAGGACCTCGTCTGGGACACGCCCGAGGGCATCCCGGTCAAGCCGCTGTACACGGACCGGGACACCGAGGGCCTGGACTTCCTGAAGACGTACCCGGGTGTGGCGCCGTATCTGCGCGGCCCCTACCCGACGATGTACGTCAACCAGCCGTGGACGATCCGCCAGTACGCGGGCTTCTCCACCGCCGAGGAGTCCAACGCCTTCTACCGCCGCAATCTGGCGGCCGGTCAGAAGGGCCTGTCCGTCGCCTTCGACCTGCCCACCCACCGCGGCTACGACAGCGACCACCCGCGGGTGACCGGTGACGTCGGCATGGCGGGCGTGGCGATCGACTCGATCTACGACATGCGGCAGCTCTTCGACGGCATCCCGCTGGACAAGATGTCGGTGTCGATGACGATGAACGGCGCCGTGCTGCCGGTGCTGGCGCTCTACATCGTGGCGGCCGAGGAGCAGGGGGTGCCGCCGGAAAAACTGGCGGGGACCATCCAGAACGACATCCTCAAGGAGTTCATGGTCCGCAACACCTACATCTATCCGCCGAAGCCCTCGATGCGGATCATCTCCGACATCTTCGCGTTCACCTCGCAGAAGATGCCGCGCTACAACTCCATCTCCATCTCCGGGTACCACATCCAGGAGGCGGGGGCGACGGCCGACCTGGAGCTGGCGTACACCCTCGCGGACGGTGTCGAGTATCTGCGGGCCGGGCTCGAAGTCGGCCTGGACGTCGATGCGTTCGCGCCCCGCCTCTCCTTCTTCTGGGCGATCGGCATGAACTTCTTCATGGAGATCGCGAAGCTGCGGGCGGCGCGTCTGCTGTGGGCGAAGCTGGTCAAGCAGTTCGACCCGAAGAATCCCAAGTCCCTCTCCCTGCGCACCCATTCGCAGACCTCGGGCTGGTCGCTGACCGCGCAGGACGTCTTCAACAACGTGCCGCGCACCTGCATCGAGGCGATGGCCGCGACCCAGGGCCACACCCAGTCGCTGCACACCAACGCCCTCGACGAGGCGCTCGCGCTGCCCACCGACTTCTCGGCGCGCATCGCCCGCAACACGCAGCTGCTGCTCCAGCAGGAGTCCGGCACCGGCCGGGTCATCGACCCGTGGGGCGGTTCGGCGTACGTCGAGAAGCTGACGCACGACCTGGCGCGGCGCGCCTGGCAGCACATCGAGGAGGTGGAGGCGGCCGGCGGCATGGCGAAGGCCATCGACGCGGGCATCCCGAAGCTCCGCATCGAGGAGGCGGCGGCGCGCACCCAGGCCCGGATCGACTCGGGCCGCCAGCCGGTGATCGGCGTCAACAAGTACCGGGTGGCCACCGACGAGGAGATCGACGTCCTCAAGGTCGACAATTCCTCGGTGCGTACGCAGCAGATCGCCAAGCTGAAGCGGCTGCGCGAGGAGCGCGACGAGGCGGCCTGCCAAGACGCGCTGCGGGCCCTGACGGCGTCCGCCGAGCGGGGTTCCTCCCAGAGCCTCGACGACAACCTCCTCGCGCTGGCCGTGAACGCCGCCCGCGCGAAGGCGACCGTCGGTGAGATCTCGGACGCGCTGGAGAAGGTCTACGGGCGGCACGCGGGCCAGATCCGTACGATCGCCGGTGTGTACCGCAACGAGGCAGGAGAGTCCCCTTCGGTGGAGCGCACCCGCACCCTGGTCGACGCCTTCGAGGAGGCGGAGGGCCGCCGTCCGCGGATCCTGGTCGCCAAGATGGGCCAGGACGGGCACGACCGCGGCCAGAAGGTGATCGCCACGGCCTTCGCCGACCTGGGCTTCGACGTGGACGTCGGCCCGCTGTTCCAGACCCCGGCGGAGGTGGCGCGACAGGCCGTCGAGGCGGACGTGCACATCGTCGGCGTGTCCTCCCTCGCGGCCGGGCACCTCACGCTCGTACCGGCGCTGCGGGAGGAGCTGGCGGCGGAGGGCCGCCAGGACGTGATGATCGTCGTCGGCGGTGTCATCCCGCCGCAGGACATCCCGACGCTGCACGAGGCGGGCGCGGCTGCGGTCTTCCCGCCGGGGACGGTGATCCCGGACGCGGCGTACGACCTGGTGCAGCGGCTGGCCGCGGACCTGGGGCACGAGCTGGCCGCACCGGCCGACGCCGCGCCGGCCGACGCCACGGAGGACTGACGGCAGATGGCTCCGAGGGACGAGGACTGAACGCATGCCCCCGAAGATCGACATCGACGCGTACGCCAAGGGCGTGCTCGACGGGAAGCGGGCGTTCGTGGCCCGGGCGATCACTCTCGTCGAATCGTCCCGGGCGGACCACCGGGTGCTCGCACAGCAGTTGCTGACCGAGCTGCTGCCGCATTCCGGTGCGGCGCGCCGGATCGGCATCAGCGGTGTTCCCGGTGTCGGCAAGTCGACCTTCATCGACGCGTTCGGCACGATGCTGACGGGGCTCGGGCACCGGGTCGCGGTGCTGGCCGTCGACCCGTCGTCGAGCCGTACGGGCGGCTCCATCCTGGGTGACAAGACCCGGATGGAGCGCCTGGCCGTCGACCCGGCCGCCTATGTACGCCCCTCCCCCTCGGCCGGAACGCTGGGCGGGGTGGCGCGGGCGACGCGCGAGGCGATGGTGGTGGTGGAGGCCGCCGGGTACGACGTGGTGCTGGTGGAGACGGTGGGCGTCGGACAGTCCGAGACGGCCGTGGCAAACATGGTCGACTCCTTCCTCCTGCTCACCCTGGCCCGTACGGGCGACCAGCTCCAGGGCATCAAGAAGGGCGTCCTGGAGCTGGCGGACATCGTCGCCGTCAACAAGGCGGACGGCCCGCACGAACGCGACGCACGGTCCGCCGCACGGGAGTTGGCGGGCGCACTGCGCCTCATGCACCCCGCCGACGCCAACTGGACTCCCCCGGTGCTGAGTTGCAGTGCCCGGGAGAGCGCCGGGCTCGACGAGGTCTGGGACCGTCTGGAGCAGCACCGCACGCTCCTGGACTCCTCCGGCCGACTGGCCGCCAAGCGGGCGGGCCAGCAGGTCGACTGGGCGTGGGCGATGGTCCGCGACGAGCTGCTCGGCCGGCTGCACTCGCATCCGGCGGTGCGCGGCGCGGCGCCCGGCATCGAACAGGCCCTGCGCGACGGCGAGTTGACGCCCACGCTGGCGGCGGAGCGGATCCTGAGGGCCTTCGAGGAGTAGCGGACGGAGGCGGGCCTGGGCAGTCACTTCCTCCCTGGCGTCCTGGAGTCCACCCCTTCTCCCCCGCGCTCCCGGGCGGGGCGGGGTCAGTCGGCGATGCCGCCGAAGGCCACGACCCGGTCGACCCTGGCGCGCACGAGGTACTCGCCGGGCACGGAGTTCCGCTCCCCGTAGGCGGCGCCGCTCGCAGGCCCCATGTACCGGCTGCCGATGCGGGTGGCCCAGGTGCGGAGTTCGTCCGGGTCCTCGGTGAACTCGGCCGTGCATTCCAGCATCACGTAGCTGAAGGGCGGTTCCTGGTCGTCGACGCAGAGCGAGAAGCGCGGCTCGCGGAGCAGCGACTTGCACTTCAGCGACTCGTGCCAGGTGGTGAAGACGATCCGGGGCGCGTCCGCGCTGTCGTCGATCAGGAACCACACCGGGGTGACGTGCGGGCGGCCGTCCTTGCGATTCGTCGCCAGCTTGCCCGTCCGGGTGCCGGTGAGGGCGAACGTACGCCACTCGTCCTCGGTCATGGAGTGCATCGGGTGCTCCGATCCGTGGTGGGTGCATCGACTTCTTCGAGGGTACGGGTCAGGACGGCCGCGGGCGCGCGGTGGCCGGCGGCAGAGGTGCTGGTGCGGTCGAGTCCTTGGGGGGGCCGAGCCGGGGTCGTGCCGGATCTCGCAGCCGAGGCCGGTGGCGAAGGTCCTGCCCGGGTCGCCCCCGCCCCCGTGCCGCCCCCGGTGGCGCACCGGTGTACGTCGCTTCAGCCGTCAGCCGCCGGGCTGGTCGAGGAGGCGCCTGAGCCAGCGGGTGCGGGCGTCGCGCGCGTCGCGGCTGAGGGCCGCCTTCGGGGCCATGCCGTCGAAGCCGTGGTAGGCGCCGGGCCACACGTGCAGTTCGGCGCTGCCGCCGGCCTGCCAGATCGCGTTCGCGTACACCATGTCCTCGTCCCGGAACATCTCGGCCGACCCGACCTCGATGTACGCCGGGGGAAGTCCGGAGAGGTCCGTGGCGCGGGAGGGGGCCGCATAGGGCGGCAGGTCCTCGGCGCCGTAACGGTCACCGAGCACCGCCTGCCACACGGTCGCGTGGGAGGTGAGGTCCCATATGCCGAGGCCCGACATCTGGCGGCTGGAGAAGGTGGACGCGCGGTCGTCGAGCATCGGGCACAGCAGCAGCTGCCCCAGCACTCCGGGACCGCCCCGGTCGCGGGCCAGCAGGGCCAGGGCCGCGGCGAGCCCGCCACCTGCGCTCTTGCCTCCGACGATGATGCGGTTCGCGTCGATGCCGAGGTCGTCCGCGTGCCCCGCCGCCCAGACGAGTCCGGCGTAGCAGTCCTCAAGCGGCGCCGGGTACTGCGCCTGCGGCGCCAGCCGGTACTCGACCGAGAGGACGGCCAGCTCCAGCGGGAGGGCCCACTCGCGCAGGATCCGCGGCAGCACGGACCACGCGTTGCCCATGATCATCGCGCCGCCGTGCAGGTAGTACAGCAGCGGCAGCGGCCCTGCGAGACCGGCGGGGCGGGCGCTCACGAGCGTGACGTCCGGTCCACCCCGGAGCCCTGGCACACAGAGCTCCGTCACCTCGAACCGGCCGTCGTCGCGGAGGTCGTCGGCCGTCGGCCTGGGCCGGGCCGAGGCGTCCCGCTGCTGCCTGGCCGCGAGGTTCTCCGGGGTGATCGGCGCCCTCGACTCCTCGCTCAACGCCCTGAGTGCGACGTGGAGTTCGGGATCGAAGGGAGGCGCTGCCTGCGGTGCGGGGAAACCCTGTCCATGACCCATGCGGCGTAGCCAATCACACCGCCGGACGTACGGCCGGGGCGTACGTCCGGCATCGCGGACGCGTCGACAGGGTGCCCCG
>NZ_JBSGZD010000394.1:0-6096 GCF_053610825.1 Streptomyces sp. NPDC054863
GCGGTATGGGCGCTCTACGGCTCCGACTGGCTGCGCGTGGAGCAGGTGAAGGCCACCGGCACTCAGGTTCTGACACCCGGTGAAGTGCTCGCGGCAGCCGCGGTTCCGACCGGAGTTCCGATGATTTCCGTCGACACCGGTGCCGTGGAGGACCGGCTTCGCGAACAATTGCCCCGGATCGACACGATCGACGTGGTCCGGTCGTGGCCGCACGGAATCGGTCTGAAAGTGACGGAGCGAAAGCCGGTGCTCCTCATCGAAAAGGACGCGAAGTTCACCGAAGTGGACCGCCACGGTGTGCGGTTCGCCACTGTGACGAAAGCTCCCAAGGGGGTACCTCTCCTTGAGCTGGCGGCACAGCGCTCCCCGAGCCTGCGCCGTTTCGGCGAACAGCGGCTGGTGGACGAGGCGGTGCGCGTCACCGGCGGGCTTCCGGCGGCCCTGGCCCGTAACCTGACGGCGGTGAAGGTGACTTCGTTCGACTCGATCACACTGGAACTCGGTCGGGGTCGAACTGCCTTCTGGGGCAGCGGCGAGGACAACGCGGCAAAGTCGCGGGCTCTTCTCGCTCTCATGAAAGCAGCGCCCGAAGCGGGACACTTCGACGTAAGTGCCCCCACCGCCCCGGCGGCGAGCGGGAGTTGACGGTCATTCGACCTGGCCAGCCCCCTGGTTGGTCAGCGATATGGGTGATCACATAGGGTGAAAAGAAAAACGGGAGGTTCGGCGTGTTCGTTGAACGCGCACCACTTGTCGACTTAGTGTCCTGTTCGGAAGAGTCCAAGGAACAGACACACTGGTAACCCTAAACTTCAGCTTTAGGGTTCGGGTCGGTGTTCGGACCGTCCCAAAATCGGCATCAGTCGTCGCGGCGCTGCAACGCCGTGGCGGCACGTAAATCGAGGCGAGAGGCCTTCGACGTGGCAGCACCGCAGAACTACCTCGCAGTCATCAAGGTCATCGGTGTCGGCGGCGGTGGTGTCAATGCCATCAACCGGATGATCGAGGTCGGTCTCAAGGGCGTCGAGTTCATCGCGATCAACACCGACGCGCAAGCGCTGTTGATGAGCGACGCCGACGTCAAGCTGGACGTCGGCCGTGAACTCACCCGAGGCCTTGGCGCCGGCGCCAACCCGGACGTCGGCCGGAAGGCGGCAGAGGACCACCGCGAAGAGATCGAAGAGGTCCTCAAGGGGGCCGACATGGTCTTCGTGACGGCCGGCGAAGGCGGTGGCACCGGAACCGGTGGCGCCCCCGTCGTCGCCAACATCGCCCGTTCGCTGGGCGCCCTGACGATCGGTGTGGTCACCCGCCCGTTCACCTTCGAGGGCCGGCGACGTGCGAACCAGGCGGAGGACGGCATCGCCCAGCTCCGCGAAGAGGTCGACACCCTCATCGTCATTCCCAACGACCGGCTGCTGTCGATCTCCGACCGTCAGGTCAGCGTGCTCGACGCCTTCAAGTCGGCGGACCAGGTCCTGCTGTCCGGTGTCCAGGGCATCACCGACCTGATCACCACCCCGGGACTGATCAACCTCGACTTCGCCGACGTCAAGTCGGTCATGTCCGAGGCCGGTTCGGCGCTCATGGGCATCGGCTCGGCGCGCGGCGACGACCGTGCGGTGGCGGCGGCGGAAATGGCGATCTCCTCGCCGCTTCTCGAAGCCTCCATCGACGGCGCCCGCGGCGTACTGCTCTCCATCTCCGGCGGTTCCGACCTCGGTCTCTTCGAGATCAACGAGGCGGCCCAGCTGGTCAGCGAGGCGGCCCACCCGGAGGCCAACATCATCTTCGGCGCCGTCATCGACGACGCCCTGGGCGACGAGGTACGGGTCACCGTCATCGCCGCCGGATTCGACGGCGGACAGCCGCCGGCCCGGCGCGAGAACGTACTGGGCGCCGGAGCGGGCAAGCGCGAGGAGCCCGTCCAGGCCTCGCGCCCGGCCCCGGAGCCCTCGCGCGGGTCCGGCATCGGCTCCGTACCGATCCGCGAGGAGGCCCCGGCCCCGGTCGAGCAGCCCGCACCGGTCAACGAGGCCCCGGCCCCGCCGACTTCGCCGCACGTCCCGCCGGCCCGCCCGTCGTACGCGGACAGCGCGGCCGAGGAGCTGGACGTACCGGACTTCCTGAAGTGACCGGACGAAGCTAAGTGATACAGCGGTACGACGACGAGAGCGGCGCGCACTTCGCCTTCACCGACAGGTGGGGCGGGGTGAGCGCCGTTCCGTACGAGCAGCTCAATCTCGGCGGAGCGGTCGGCGACGACCCCGACGCCGTACGGGACAACCGCCGGCTGGCCGCCGAGTCCATGGGGCTCGACCCGGCACAGGTGGTCTGGATGAACCAGGTGCACGGGCGGGACGTCGCGGTGGTCGAAGGCCCCTGGGCACCCGGCGCCGAAATCCCCTCGGTCGACGCGGTCGTGACCGCCCGTCGAGGGCTCGCCCTCGCGGTGCTCACCGCCGACTGCACCCCCGTGCTCCTGGCCGACCCGGTCGCCGGAGTCGTCGCGGCGGCCCACGCGGGCCGGCCGGGGATGCTGGCCGGAGTGGTGCCCGCGGCGGTCGAGGCGATGGTCTCGCTCGGCGCGCAGCCCTCCCGTACCAAGGCCTGGACCGGTCCGGCCGTGTGCGGGCGCTGTTACGAGGTGCCCGAGCAGATGCGCGCCGACGCGGCCGCGATCGAGCCGGCCGCCTGGGCCGAGACCAGTTGGGGCACTCCGGCGGTCGACGTCACGGCCGGAGTGCACGCCCAGCTCGCGGCGCTCGGCGTGCGTGCGCGGTCGCAGTCGCCGGTGTGCACGCGCGAGTCGGGCGACCACTTCTCCTACCGGCGGGACCGCACCACGGGTCGGCTCGCCGGATATGTCTGGTTGGACGGGTAGGACATGACGGACCGTACGGAAAGTGCGGAGGCCTCCGGGCCCCCGGCACGCAAGGACCAGCTCGCCTCGAACCTGGCGCAGGTGGAGGAACGTATCTCTTCCGCTTGTGCAGCTGTCGGGCGCGCGCGTGAAGACGTGACCCTGATCGTGGTCACCAAGACCTACCCGGCGAGCGACGTACGGCTGCTCGCCGAGCTGGGGGTGCGTCATGTCGCGGAGAACCGCGACCAGGACGCGGCCCCCAAGGCCGCCGAGTGCGCTGACCTGCCGCTGACCTGGCACTTCGTCGGACAGCTGCAGACCAACAAGGTCCGCTCGGTGGTCGGTTACGCGGACGAGGTGCAGTCCGTGGACCGGCTCAAGCTGGTCGGCTCGCTGTCCGCGGCGGCCGTACGGGCCGGGCGCGAGGTCGGGTGCCTGCTTCAGGTGGCCCTGGATGCCGAAGTGGGCACACGGGGCGAAAGGGGCGGCGTTTCGCCCGACGGGGTCGAGGAGCTGGCAGCCGCGGTGGCCGCCGCCGAGGGACTCAGGCTGGACGGCCTGATGACCGTCGCCCCCCTGTCCGGGGAGTACGCGGGCCGCCAACGGGCCGCTTTCGGGGCGCTGATGGAAATCTCGTCCCGCCTGCGCGCGGCACATCCGGCTGCCACCATGGTGTCCGCGGGAATGAGTGCGGATCTGGACGAGGCGGTGGCTGCCGGTGCGACACATGTGCGCGTCGGCACTGCGGTACTCGGCGTCCGCCCTCACCTCGGGTAACGTCGCGAAGCAGTCGGACCACAGCAGAAAATATGGTCATCCCCACTATTGGGGGGCAGGCCCAGTGGATCGCGGGCACTTGGTGACGAGGCCGATCCACCACAGAGCGGAGGACTCAGGAAATGGCCGGCGCTATGCGCAAGATGGCGGTCTACCTCGGCCTCGTGGAGGACGATGGGTACGACGGCCGGGGCTTCGACCCCGACGACGACTTCGAACCCGAGCCGGAGCCGGAGCGCGACCACCGTCGGCACCAGCCCCCGCACCAGGCCGAACGGGAGCGGGACGAACCGGTACGAGTGGTACAACCCCCGGCCCCTCGCGAGCCCGTTCAGCTTCCGGTGGAAAGCGGACGACCCGCACGAATCGCCCCCGTGGCGTCCATCACACCTGAACGCCCCAACCTGGAGAAGAACGCACCGGTGATCATGCCCAAGGTCGTGTCCGAGCGGGAGCCGTACCGCATCACCACGCTGCACCCCCGGACCTACAACGAGGCCCGTACCATCGGGGAACACTTCCGCGAGGGCACTCCGGTGATCATGAATCTCACGGAGATGGACGACACGGACGCGAAGCGACTTGTCGACTTTGCCGCGGGACTCGTCTTCGGTCTGCATGGCAGCATTGAGCGAGTGACGCAGAAGGTGTTCCTGTTGTCGCCTGCTAACGTCGATGTCACGGCGGAGGACAAGGCCCGTATCGCAGAGGGCGGTTTCTTCAACCAGAGCTGACAGAGCCGAGAGCAACACAACCGGAAACAACCGGCCTTGAGGCCGGACTGAGGCGAGAGCCAGGGGAGAGGGACGCACGGGAATGGGCATCGCACTGGACGTGATCTACATCGCGCTGATGTGCTTCCTCGTCGTGCTGATCTTCCGGCTCGTCATGGACTACGTGTTTCAGTTCGCGCGCTCATGGCAACCCGGCAAGGCGATGGTGGTCGTTCTTGAGGCCACTTACACTGTCACCGATCCACCGCTCAAGCTTCTGCGGCGGTTCATTCCGCCGCTGCGTCTCGGGGGCGTGGCACTCGACCTGTCCTTCTTCGTTCTGATGATCATCGTCTACATCCTGATCAGTGTTGTGAACAGCATTGGGCGCGGGATGTGAGCGATACGGTCTTGCCGACTGCCGACGACTACGTAGAGGTGAAGAAGAGATGCCGCTGACCCCCGAGGACGTGCGGAACAAGCAGTTCACGACCGTCCGCCTCCGAGAAGGCTACGACGAGGACGAGGTTGATGCCTTCCTCGACGAGGTCGAGTCCGAGCTGACCCGTCTGCTCCGCGAGAACGAGGACCTGCGGGCCAAGCTCGCCGCAGCGACCCGTGCGGCCGCGCAGAACCAGCAGCAGCAGGGCATGCGCAAGCCCGAACCGCAGGACAACCGGCCCGGTGGCCCGGGTGCGCCCGTCCCCGCGGCCATATCCGGACCGCCGCAGCAGCAACAGCAGCAGCAGCCGCCGCAGATGGGTCAGCCCCAGCAGCAGGGCGGCCCGCTCCAGCTCCCGGCAGGTCCCGGCGGTCACGGCCCCGGCCCGCAGCAGGGCCAGCACGGTCCCGGTCCGATGGGCCAGGGTCCGATGCAGGGCCAGCACGGTCCCGGTCCGATGGGCCAGAACCCCATGCAGCAGCAGGGCGGCCCGATGGGCCAGCAGCAGGGCATGGGCCAGGGCCCGATGGGCGGCCCCATGGGCCAGCCCCCGATGCAGCAGCAGCCGCCGCAGCAGCAGATGCCGCAGCCGGGTGGAGACAGCGCCGCGCGCGTGCTCTCGCTGGCGCAGCAGACCGCTGACCAGGCGATCGCGGAGGCCCGTTCCGAGGCCAACAAGATCGTCGGCGAGGCCCGTTCGCGTGCCGAGGGCCTGGAGCGGGACGCCCGTGCCAAGGCCGACGCACTGGAGCGGGACGCGCAGGAGAAGCACCGCGTCGCGATGGGCTCGCTGGAGTCCGCCCGCGCCACGCTGGAGCGCAAGGTCGAGGACCTGCGCGGCTTCGAGCGCGAGTACCGCACGCGGCTGAAGTCCTACCTGGAGTCGCAGCTGCGTCAGCTGGAGACCCAGGCCGACGACTCGCTGGCTCCGCCGCGGACCCCGGCGACGGCTTCGCTGCCGCCGGCCCCGCAGATGAGCAACTCGATGGCTCCGGCCGGTGCGGGTTCGATGGGTCACTCCATGGGCGGCAACCCGTCGATGGGCGCGCCCTCTCCGATGGGCGGCGGTCAGTCGAACGGCGCTCCGTCGTACGGCGGTCAGCAGCAGATGACGCCGGCGATGACCCAGCCGATGGCACCGGTACGGCCGCAGGGCCCGCAGCCGATGCAGCAGGCGCCTTCGCCGATGCGCGGGTTCCTGATCGACGAGGACGACAACTGAGGCGGTCGGTGCGCGTGATGAGCGCGTAGCCGTCGGCAGGCTGAGGGGCGGGCCCCGGGACTTCGGTCCTGGGGCC
>NZ_JBSGZD010000395.1:0-5982 GCF_053610825.1 Streptomyces sp. NPDC054863
CCTCCAAGGGGTGCGGGCCACCGGCCCGTTCGGCATGAACGGACCGAAACCGCCCCGGGAACAGGGAACTTGAGCGGTGGGCGGCCCGTTGTCCGAACACAAGGGCAACAATGGCCGCGCGGACTTGCGGCACGAGCGGGGGAGTCGACGATGACCGAGGGCACGAGCAGCAGCACGGGCGCCGCCACGCTGCTGGAGGACCCGGCCGGTGCGCCCATGGTCCGGGTCGAGGACCTGCACCGTTCCTTCGGTTCGGGAGCGGCTGCCGTGCACGCGCTGCGGGGCGTCTCCTTCACGATCCCGCGCGGTGAACTGATCGCGCTCAAGGGCCGGTCGGGCTCCGGCAAGACCACCCTGCTCAACCTCGTCGGCGGCCTCGACAAGGCGGACAGGGGCAGCGTCGTCGTCGACGGCACCGACATGGGCGGCCTCGGGGAGGACGGGCTCCTGGAGATGCGCAGGGACCGCATCGGCTTCGTCTTCCAGGCCTTCGGCCTGATATCCATCCTCAGCGCCGCGGAGAATGTCGGAGTGCCGCTGCGGCTGCGCAGGACCGACCCGAAGGAGCGCGAGGAGCGCGTCGCCCTGCTGCTCTCCCTGGTCGGCCTCGCCGACCATGCGACACAGCGTCCGGGCGAGCTCTCCGGCGGCCAGCAGCAGCGCGTCGCCATCGCCCGCGCACTGGCCAACCGGCCCGCCCTGCTGATCGCCGACGAGCCGACCGGGCAGCTCGACGCCGAGACCGGCCTCGCCGTCATGGAACTGCTCCGCGCGGTCGTCCGCAGCGAGGGCGTGACCGTCCTGGTCGCCACGCACGACGCCCAGCTGCTCGGCCTCGCCGACCGGGTGCTGGAGCTGCGCGACGGCCGGATAACGGACGGCGGCTGACCGGCGGCGGCCGACCGCGCGGGCCCGCCCGGGACCGTACGGCCGTCCGGGACCGTACGGCCGTCCGGGACCGTACGGGCGCCTGCCCGGGACCGTACGCCCGCCCGGCCGTGCCGCAGCAGCTGATCGGCCCGTGCGACAGCATCAGAATCCCGTCAAGGCACCCCCGCCCGCCTGCACTCTGTCCGGAACATCCCCTTCGGTGGCCTTAAGGTCAGGAGCAGCGCAGCAAGCTGCTTGAGAAAGACAATGGGGCCATGGGACGCGGGAAACTCCGGATCTACCTCGGTGCGGCACCGGGCGTCGGCAAGACGTACGCGATGCTCTCCGAGGCCCACCGCCGGGTGGAGCGCGGTACCGACTGTGTGGTGGCCTTCGTCGAGCACCACGGCCGGCCGCGCACCGAGGTGATGCTGCACGGCCTCGAAGAGGTGCCCCGGCGCACGATCGAGTACCGCGGCGCCACCTTCACCGAGATGGACGTCGAAGCGGTCCTGGAGCGCGATCCCGCCGTCGCCCTCGTCGACGAGCTCCCGCACACCAACGTCCCCGGCTCCCGGCACGCCAAGCGCTGGCAGGACGTCGAGGCTCTGCTCCAGGCCGGCATCGACGTCATCTCCACGGTCAACATCCAGCACCTGGAGTCGCTGGGCGACGTCGTCGAGTCGATAACCGGGGTGCGCCAGCGCGAGACCGTCCCCGACGAGGTGGTCCGCCGCGCCGACCAGCTCGAACTGGTCGACATGTCCCCGCAGGCGCTGCGCCGCCGCATGGCGCACGGCAACATCTACCGGCACGACAAGATCGACGCGTCCCTCTCGAACTACTTCCGGCCCGGCAATCTCACCGCCCTGCGCGAGCTGGCGCTCCTGTGGGTGGCCGACCGGGTCGACGAATACCTCCAGCAGTACCGCGGCGAGCACAACATCCGATCCACCTGGCAGGCCCGCGAGCGCATCGTCGTCGGCCTCACCGGCGGCCCCGAGGGCCGCACCCTCATACGCAGGGCCTCCCGGATGGCCGCCAAGGGGTCCGGCAGCGAGATCCTCGCCGTGTACGTCGCCCGCAGCGACGGCCTCACCGCGGCCTCGCCCAAGGAGCTCGCGGTTCAGCGGACCCTCGTCGAGGACCTGGGCGGCACCTTCCACCACGTCATAGGCGACGACATACCCAGCTCCCTGCTGGAGTTCGCCCGCGGTGTCAACGCCACCCAGATCGTGCTCGGCTCCAGCCGCCGCAAGACCTGGCAGTACGTCTTCGGCCCCGGCGTCGGCCAGACCGTCGCCCGGGACTCCGGGCCCGACCTGGACGTCCACATCGTCACCCACGACGAGGTCGCCAAGGGCCGCGGCCTCCCCGTCGCCAGGGGCGCCAGGCTCGGCAGCTCCCGCATCCTGGCCGGCTGGCTGGTCGGGGTGGTGGGGCCGGTCCTGATGACCTTCCTGCTCAACAGCATCAGCAACGCCCCCGGCCTGGCCAACGACGTTCTGCTCTACCTCTTCCTGACCGTCGTCGCCGCCCTCCTCGGCGGTCTGCTGCCCGCCCTCGCCGCCGCGGCCGCCGGCTCCCTCCTGCTCAACTACTTCTTCACCCCGCCCACCCGCACCCTCACGATCGACGACCCCAAGAACATCGTCGCCATCGTGATCTTCTTCGCGGTCGGCGTCTCCGTCGCGTCCGTCGTCGACCTCGCCGCCAGGCGCACCCACCAGGCGGCCAGGCTGCGTGCCGAGTCCGAGATCCTGTCCTTCCTCGCGGGCAGCGTGCTGCGCGGCGAGACCAGCCTCGACGCCCTCCTGGAACGGGTCCGCGAGACCTTCGCCATGGAGTCCGTGGCCCTCCTGGAGCGCGAGAGCGACGTCGACCCGTGGACCTGCGCGGGCAGCGTCGGTCCCAGGCCGACCGAGCGCCCCGAGGACGCCGACGTGGACATGCCCGTCGGCGACCACATGGCGCTGGCGCTGTCCGGCCGGGTGCTCCCCGCCGAGGACCGCAGGGTGCTCGCCGCGTTCGCCGCCCAGGCCGCCGTCGTACTGGACCGCCAGCGCCTCGTCGGCCAGGCGGAGGAGGCGCGCAGGCTGGCCGAGGGCAACCGGATCCGTACCGCGCTCCTCGCCGCCGTCAGCCACGACCTCCGTACGCCACTGGCCTCCATCAAGGCCGCCGTCACCTCTTTGAGGAGCGACGACGTGTCCTGGTCCGAGGCGGACGAGGCGGAGCTGCTGGCCGGCATCGAGGAGGGCGCCGACCGCCTCGACCACCTGGTGGGCAACCTCCTGGACATGTCCCGCCTCCAGACCGGCACCGTCACCCCGCTCATCCGCGAGACGGACCTCGACGAGGTCATTCCGATGGCGCTCGTCGGCGTACCGGACGACAGCGTGGAACTGGACATTCCGGAAACCCTGCCGATGGTCGCCGTCGACCGGGGCCTGCTGGAGCGGGCCGCCGCCAACATCGTCGAGAACGCCGTCAAGTACAGCCCGGACGGCGTCCCCGTCGCCGTCGCGGCCAGCGCGCTCGGCGACCGGGTGGAGGTCCGCGTCACCGACCGGGGCCCCGGCGTCCCCGACGACAGCAAGGGGCGTATCTTCGAGCCCTTCCAGCGGTACGGAGACGCCCCGCGCGGCGCCGGGGTCGGCCTCGGCCTCGCGGTCGCCAGGGGCTTCATCGAGGCGATGGGCGGCACGCTCACGGCCGAGGACACCCCGGGAGGGGGCATGACCATGGTCCTCACCCTCAAGGTGGCGCCGGGCCAGACGCCCGTACTCCCCGACTTCTCGGCCCAGGTCCTCTCATGACCCCTACCGCAGCGCACACCCCGACAGCCCAGACAGCAGTGAGGAAGGTCCCCATGACCCGGGTGCTCGTGGTCGACGACGAGCCGCAGATCGTGCGCGCCCTCGTGATCAACCTGAAGGCGCGCAAGTACGAGGTGGACGCGGCCCCCGACGGGGCCACCGCCCTCCAGCTCGCCGCCGCCCGCCACCCCGACGTGGTGGTGCTCGACCTGGGCCTGCCCGACATGGACGGCGTGGACGTCATCAAGGGGCTGCGCGGCTGGACCCGCGTACCGATCCTGGTGCTGTCCGCCCGGCACACCTCCGACGAGAAGGTCGAGGCGCTCGACGCGGGCGCCGACGACTACGTCACCAAGCCCTTCGGCATGGACGAACTCCTCGCCCGGCTGCGCGCCGCCGTCCGCAGGGCCGAACCGGTCGGTACGGCCGAGGAGGGCGACGTCCTCATAGAGACGGAGGGCTTCGCCGTCGACCTCGCCGCGAAGAAGGTGCACCGGGAAGGCCGCGACGTCCGGCTGACCCCCACCGAGTGGCACCTCCTTGAGGTGCTCGTACGCAACACCGGCCGACTGGTCAGCCAGAAACAGCTCCTCCAGGAGGTCTGGGGTCCGTCGTACGGCACCGAGACCAACTACCTGCGGGTCTACATGGCCCAGCTCCGCCGCAAGCTGGAGGCCGACCCGGCCCACCCGCGGCACTTCATCACGGAGCCCGGGATGGGGTACCGCTTCGAGCGGTAGGTGCGGGGCCGGGGGTCCGGGGGGTGCCCCCGGGGGACACAGCATCGCGGAGCCGGGGATGGGGTACCGCTTCGAGCGGTAGGTGCGGGGCCGGGGGTCCGGGGGGGGGTGCCCCCGGGGGACACAGCATCGCGGAGCCGGGGATGGGATACCGCTTCGAGCGGTGATCGTGACTACGGCGGGTGACCCCGGCGGGCCACTCCCCGGTACGCTTCCCGTATGAGTGCCGTACCTCGTCCCGAGAAGTCGACCGGGCGGTTCCGCCGGATGCTCGACCGCCTGTCCAGCTCCCAGGAGGACCTGCACTGCACGGAGCTCCAGGAGGACACCCACTCCGTCGGCTGCACCCCCATATCCGCCTGCGACGACCGACAGATCGTCAAGGTGACTGGTACGTTGCGCACGGTCACCCTGCGCCCGCGCGCCGGAGTGCCGGCCCTGGAGGCCGAGCTGTTCGACGGCACGGCCCCCCTGGACGTCGTCTGGCTGGGCCGCCGCTCCATCGCGGGCATAGAGCCCGGCCGCAAGCTCATCGCCTCCGGCCGGATTTCCATGAGCCACGGCCGCCGGGTGCTCTTCAATCCCAAATACGAACTCCGACCGCTCGGACAGGAGTAGCCGGTGACGTCATTCGACAAGCCGACCACGACCCCCCACCAAGGCGACGGCGCCGCGCAGCCCCATGACGCGGCGCAGCCCCATGTCGTCCCGCAGGACGCGCCCCCGCAGGACCCCGCCGCGAAGGCCGTCACCGAGGCTGCCCTCTTCGAGGCGTTCGGCGGCGTCCGCGGCATGGTGGAGACGGTGCTGCCGGGGCTGCTGTTCGTGACCGTCTTCACGATCAACAAGGACCTGCACGTCTCGGCCATCGCGGCCCTCGGCGTCTCGCTCCTGATGGTCGTGGCCCGGCTGGTCCGCAGGGACTCCATGAAGCACGCCTTCAGCGGTGTCTTCGGCGTCGCCTTCGGCGTGGTCTTCGCGATGATGACGGGCAATGCCAAGGACTTCATGCTGCCCGGCATGCTCTACACGCTGGGCCTCTCCGTCGCGTACCTGGTCACGGCGGCGGCCGGGGTGCCGCTGATCGGCCTGATGCTCGGCCCGGTCTTCAAGGAGAACCTCTCCTGGCGGACCCGCAACCCCGGCCGCAAGAAGGCGTACACGAAGGCGAGTTACGCCTGGGGTCTGATCCTGCTGACCAAGTGCGCGATCCTCTTCCCGCTGTACTGGTGGGCCGACACCACCAAGTTCGGCTGGGTCGTCGTCGCCCTCAAGATTCCGCCGTTCCTGCTGGCCGTCTGGCTGACCTGGGTCTTCCTGGCGAAGGCGCCCGCCCCCATCGACGTGTTCGCGGAGATGGAGGCCGAGGAGAAGGCCGAGAAGGAGCGCAAGAAGGCCGCCGCGCAGCAGCGCGAGATCTGACCGGCCGACGAGACCTGCGTACGCGGCCTGCCCACGAGGCCTGCCCACGAAGCCTGCGTACAAGAACGGCCGACGAGGCTTGCGTACGAGACCGGCCCAAGAGGAGGGGCCCGCACCGAGTGACTCGGTGC
>NZ_JBSGZD010000396.1:0-5940 GCF_053610825.1 Streptomyces sp. NPDC054863
GCTCCGAAGGGTACGAGCGGGTCAGCAGCCGAGCAGCCGGACCGCCAGGTAGTCCTGGATCATGTCGAGCGACACGCGCTCCTGCTTCATGGTGTCGCGCTCGCGCACGGTGACCGCGTTGTCGTCGAGGGTGTCGAAGTCGACGGTCACGCAGAACGGGGTGCCGATCTCGTCCTGACGGCGGTAGCGGCGGCCGATGGCGCCCGCGTCGTCGAACTCGATGTTCCAGTTCTTCCGCAGGTCCGCGGCGAGGCCCTTGGCCTTCGGCGAGAGCTGCGGGTTGCGGGACAGCGGCAGCACGGCGACCTTGACCGGCGCCAGGCGCGGGTCGAGGCCCATGACGACGCGCTTCTCCATGACGCCCTTGGCGTTGGGCGCCTCGTCCTCACGGTAGGCGTCGAGCATGAACGCGAGCATGGCGCGGTTGACGCCCGCCGCCGGCTCGATGACGTACGGCGTCCAGCGCTCGTTGGCCTCCTGGTCGAAGTAGACCAGGTCGTGGCCGGAGGCCTTGGAGTGCGCCTTCAGGTCGAAGTCCGTGCGGTTGGCCACGCCTTCGAGCTCGGAGAACTCGGTGCCGCCGAAGTTGAAGCGGTACTCGATGTCGGCGGTGCGCTTGGAGTAGTGGGAGAGCTTCTCGGCCGGGTGCTCGTACCAGCGGATGTTCTCGGGGTTGATGCCGAGGTCCAGGTACCAGTTCCAGCGCTGCTCCATCCAGTATTCCTGCCACTGCTCGTCCTCGCCCGGCTTGACGAAGAACTCCATCTCCATCTGCTCGAACTCGCGCGTGCGGAAGATGAAGTTGCCCGGAGTGATCTCGTTCCGGAAGGACTTGCCCATCTGCGCGATGCCGAACGGCGGCTTCTTGCGCGAGGTCTGCTGGACCTGGGCGAAGTTGGTGAAGATGCCCTGCGCGGTCTCGGGACGCAGGTACGCGGCGGAGCCGGTGTCCTGGGTCGGGCCGAGGTGCGTCTGCAGCATGCCGGAGAACTGCTTGGGCTCGGTGAACTGGCCCTTGGTGCCGCAGTGCGGGCAATTGATGTCGGCCAGGCCGTTCTCGGGGGCGCGGCCGTTGTGCTTGGCCTCGTACGCCTCGATCAGGTGGTCGGCACGGTGCCGCTTGTGGCAGGCGGTGCACTCGGTGAGCGGGTCGGAGAAGGTGCCGACGTGGCCGGACGCCTCCCACACCTCGGGAGCCAGGATGACCGACGAGTCGAGGCCGACCACGTCCTCGCGCCCGATGACCATCGCGCGCCACCACTGGCGCTTGATGTTCTCCTTGAGTTCGACACCCAGCGGACCGTAGTCCCAGGCAGCCCTGGAGCCGCCGTAGATCTCACTGCAGGGGTAAACGAAGCCACGGCGCTTGCTCAGGCTGACGATGGTCTCGATCTTGTCGGCGGCCACGGTGCTCTCTTCATTACGACGACGAAGGCGAATGGTTCAGGTTACCGGCGGGCAGGGGGGCAGGATCAAATCGGTATCGGGGACAGAGCGGACAAGAGCACTATTGACAATCGTTTCCACTTTAGTTGAAAATGACTGTCATGAACGTACGACGCCTCATACCCACGACCGCCACCGCCGCCGCCGTCTCCCTCGGACTGCTCACCCTGTCCGCCTGCGGAGGCAGCTCCTCCGCCGCCGACGGCAAGAACGCGGACGGCAAGCTGAACGTGATCGCGTCGTTCTACCCCATGCAGTACCTGGCCGAGCAGATAGGTGGCGACAAGGTCGCCGTCTCCACGCTGACCAAGCCGGGCGTCGAGCCGCACGACCTGGAGCTCAAGCCCAAGCAGACCGCGGAGCTCTCCGACGCGGACCTGATCCTCTACCTCAAGGGCCTCCAGCCGGCCGTCGACGAGGCCGTGCAGCAGTCCGGCGCCAAGTCCGCCGTCGACGCCACGACCCTCACGAAGCTGGAGGAGCACGGCACCGAGGCCGGCGGCCACGAGCACGGCGCGCAGGAGAAGGCCGAGGAGCCCGGGCACGAGGGCCACGACCACGGGCACGACCACGGCGCCGAGGGCGCCTCCGACCCGCACATCTGGCTGGACCCGGTGAAGTACGCCGAGGTCGCCAAGGGCGTCGGAGCGGCCCTGGAGAAGGCGGACCCGGACAACGCGGCGACGTACAAGAAGAACGCCGCCACCCTGGTCACCAAGCTGGACGGCCTGAACAAGGCGTTCGAGAACGGCCTGAAGAACACCGCCACCAAGACCTTCATCACCACCCACGCCGCCTTCGGCTACCTCGCCGAGCGGTACGGCCTGGAGCAGGAGGGCATCAGCGGCGTCGACCCGGAGTCCGAGCCCAGCCCGGCCCGCATCAAGCAGCTCCAGAAGATCGCCAAGGAGGACAAGGTCAGCACGGTCTTCTTCGAGACGCTGGTCAGCGACAAGACGGCGAAGACCGTCGCCAAGGACGCCGGCCTCAAGACGGACGTCCTGGACCCGCTCGAAGGCATCACGGACAGGTCCAAGGGCGCCGACTACCTCGACGTCATGAAGTCGAACCTGGCCGCCCTGCAGAAGGCGCTCGGCGCCAAGTGACACCCGCACCCGTCCCCACCCCGGCACCCGCATCGGAGGCGCGAACCGTGCACCACGACGCCGTCATCTCCCTGAGCGCGGCCACCGCCACGCTCGGTTCGCGCCGCGTGCTGCGCGGCATCGACCTCGCCGTGCACCGCGGCGAGGTCGTCGCCCTGCTCGGCGCGAACGGTTCGGGCAAGTCCACGGCCGTACGCTCCGCCATCGGCCAGGTGCCGCTGACCGGCGGCACGGTCGAGCTGTTCGGCACGCCGCTCAGGCGCTTCCGGCAGTGGGCGCGCGTGGGCTACGTACCGCAGCGGACGACGGCGGCGGGCGGGGTGCCCGCGACCATCCGCGAGGTGGTGTCCTCCGGCCGGCTGTCCCGCTCCCGCCTCGGCCTGCTGTCGTCGAAGGCCGACCGGGCCGCCGTCGACCGGGCGATCGGCCTCGTCGGCCTGTCCGACCGGGCCAGGGACTCCGTGAGCGCGCTCTCCGGCGGCCAGCACCAGCGGGTGCTGATCGCCCGCGCGCTCGCCTCCGAGCCCGAACTGCTGATCATGGACGAGCCGATGGCGGGGGTGGACCTGGCCAGCCAGGAGATCCTCGCGGAGACCCTGCGCCGGCAGGTCGCGGCGGGCGTCACCGTCCTGCTCGTCCTGCACGAGCTGGGCCCGCTGGAGCCCCTCATCGACCGGACCGTGGTGCTGCGCGACGGGCTCGTGGTGCACGACGGGCCGCCGACGGCGGGCCCCCTGCCCGGCCACGACGACCACCACCTGACCAAGGAAAACTGCCACCCGGACGCCGTGCCCGCCGCCGCGTCTCCGGTACCGACGGGACTGCTGAGCTGACATGAGCGAACTGATGGACATCTTCAGCACCCCGTTCATGCAGCGGGCCCTGATCGCCGCCGTCCTGGTCGGCATCACCGCCCCGGCGATCGGCATCTACCTCGTGCAGCGCCGCCAGTCCCTGATGGGCGACGGCATCGGGCACGTCGCGATGACCGGTGTCGGCCTCGGCTTCCTGCTGTCGGCGAGCCCGGTCTGGACGGCGACCGCCGTCGCGATCGCGGGCGCCGTCGTCATGGAGCTGATCCGCTGGTACGGCAAGACCCGCGGCGACATCGCGCTGGCCATGCTCTTCTACGGCGGCATGGCGGGCGGCGTCCTGCTGATCAACCTCGCGCCGACCGGCTCCAACGCCAATCTCTCCTCGTACCTCTTCGGCTCGCTCTCCACGGTCTCGCAGGAGGACGTCACGGCGATCTGCGTCCTGGCCGCCTTCGTCGTCCTGGTGACGATCGGCCTGCGCCGCCAGCTGTTCGCCGTCAGCCAGGACGAGGAGTTCGCCCGGGTGACGGGCCTGCCCGTGCGCGCACTGAACCTGCTGGTCGCGGTCACCGCGGCGGTGACCGTCACGGTCGCCATGCGGGTCGTGGGCCTGCTGCTCGTCAGCGCGCTGATGGTGGTGCCGGTGGCCGCCGCACAGCAGATCTCCCGCAGCTTCACCGTCACCTTCGTCCTCGCCGTCGCCATCGGCACGGCGGTGACCCTGGCCGGAACGGTCACCTCGTACCAGTACGACGTACCGCCCGGCGCGACGATCGTGCTGCTCGCCATCGGCGTCTTCATCGTGCTGACGCTTCTCGCCGCACCCCTGGCCCGGCGGCGCTCGCGCGCGGGAGACTCCGCACAGCGGGAAACCGGCGACCCCGCCGTGACCGCCGATCCGGTCAAGGTCTGACGGGGCGCACCCCGCGCTCCTGGCACAATGGCCCGACGCATCTATTCGCGTAATGGGCGACCAGAGGAGGCACCTGTGACGACGGCGCCGAGCGGTGCGAGCGCGACGACGAACTCCGCACCGGTACGGGGGCGCTCCACCCGGCAGCGGACGGCCGTGGCGGCGGCCCTGGACGAGGTGGACGAGTTCCGCAGCGCGCAGGAGCTCCACGACATGCTCAAGCACAAGGGCGACTCGGTCGGCCTGACCACGGTCTACCGCACGCTGCAGTCCCTGGCGGACGCGGGCGAGGTCGACGTGCTGCGCACCAGTGAGGGGGAGTCCGTCTACCGGCGCTGTTCCACCGGGGACCACCACCATCACCTGGTGTGCCGGATGTGCGGCAAGGCGGTCGAGGTCGAGGGCCCGGCCGTCGAGTCGTGGGCCGATTCGATCGCCGCGCAGCACGGATACGTGAACGTGGCACACACGGTGGAGATCTTCGGTACGTGCGCGGAGTGCGCAGCCGCCTGACGACGGAGCCCCCGGGACCCTCCGGACCTGCTCAAGATTTCCCGAACGCCCCCAACTCCCTTACGGAGTGGGGGCGTTCGCCGTGTTTCGGCCAACCCGCGCACTCACTGCTGACAGTCAGTCAGCTCCGTGGCAATCTGCCTCACGCACACCGGTTTCCGCACCGCTTCCCCCTCTTCGCAGAAGGAGTTGGCGTGAGACGTCGTCCCCACAGTGCAATGCTCGGCCTGATGGCTGCCGCAGGCGGTCTGCTCAGTGTCGGAGCCGCCCCCGCTCCGGCCGCCGAAGCCCCCGCTCTCTCCGCGGAACAGCAGGTGCGGAGCTTCTGGACGCCGGAGCGGATGCGCTCGGCGAAGCCGCTCGACCTGTTGAGCGTGGCCCCCTCCGAGGTCGCCCCCGCGAAGGCCGTCGGCCCGGCCACCTCCGTGCCCTCCTCCGCACCCTCCACCAAGGCGTTCCCCCAGAAGGGCGGGGCGTGGACCGGTGGCGGGGCAGTGGTGAAGACCTCGGGACGGGTCTTCTTCACGTACCAGGGCCGTACGGCCTCCTGCTCGGGCAACTCCGTCACCAGCCAGAACAGGTCGACCGTCGTCACGGCCGGCCACTGCGTGAAGATGCAGGGCGCCTGGCACACGAACTGGGTCTTCGTCCCCGCCTACAACGACGGCCAGAGCCCCTACGGGACCTGGACCGCGTCGAAGACCTCCGCCACCGACCAGTGGGCGGCCACCGAGGACATCAACTACGACGTGGGCCTCGCGGTCGTGAACCCCCTGAACGGCCAGAAGCTGTCCGACGTGGTCGGCGCCCAGGGCGTCCAGTTCAACGGCGGCTACAACAAGCCGATGTACGCGTTCGGCTTCCCGGCGGCGGCTCCGTACGACGGCAAGAAGCTGATCTACTGCTCGGGGAACACGACGAAGGACTTCCTGTTCTCCAAGGACCACAGCCTCGCCTGCAACATGACGGGCGGGTCGAGCGGCGGCCCCTGGTTCAACTCCTTCAACGAGTCGACCGGAACGGGCCTCCAGGCCTCCGTGAACAGCTTCGGCTACACCTTCCTGCCGGGGCGGATGTTCGGCCCGTACTTCGGCAACGAGGTGAAGGCGGCGTACGACAAGGCCCAGGCGAGCTGATTTCCCCGGAC